>JAITKS010000448.1 GCA_031278315.1 Planctomycetaceae bacterium
ATTTCGTGTTATCTCTGGTATGCAAATTGACGGTTCAATAATATTTTGTACTTGTTCAAGCGAATGCCACAACGCATAATATTTACCTTCCGCATTAAGACGTTTGGCAAGGTCTTTCAAATACGTTGTTTTTCCGCTTTGACGTGCAGCGTGAATCACAAAATATTGTTCACTATCTATCAACTCTTCCACGCCATGCAGACGAGTAGACGCGTTAATCATGTAATGTTTTTCACTGTTACAAGGACCGGCTACGTTAAAATATTTCATCGTTATTAAAAAATTAAAAGTATTTGGTAAATGTTGGTTTGTTTTGAATTTTTGTTTTTTTGAGATCACGAAACACACAAAATAACGAAATACACGAAAATCATCTAAAAAACTTTTCGTGCTTTTCGTGTACTTTCGTGTGTTTCGTGTTAAAAAAATTTAAAACAAAAATATCAAAATAGACTGTTACGAAAGAATTACGCTGATATATTACAAATATTCAATAATTGTTCATTTCAATTGTCACAATGCGAAATATAACAATAAAAAAGAAAAAAACAACAACTGAAAAATTAAAACATGAACGGTTACAAAAATTAATTTGAAAAATACGTCGATTCCGTGTGTGGTGAGTACACAGCGCACGGCTATATTGAAGATGCCCTTCGGGGTATTAAGAATTTATGATAATGTAATGGTTAATGAATTTTTTATATCCAATACGGGATATTTCCAAAATATTCAATCTAAAATTATCCTCTCTCTGTGTTCTCTTTGGTTAACAAAAATTACACAAATTTATTACTGAATAGTTACAGTTTTTCCTCTCTGTACATTTACGTTATATGTGATAAATTATACGCTCCGCATTTGAAATTTCGGTTTTCGTTTACAATAAGTAAATGCTCCGCCGATATATTTCAACGAAACATGTAAACGAAAATATTCTATTTCCTGTTTGTCTCGATTGCGTTTATGCGTATATTTGAGTCGACTTAAAAACAATCAACCGGATAAAATTTTATCCGATTCAAAACCCTTAACCAATTTTTTAAAATGAAACCCAAAAAACTTTTGTTCTTAACACTAATCACCGCCTTATTTTTTTTCCTCGCCAATTCGTCTTTAAACGCACAAGTCGAATTGACACATCACGTATGGCACGAAAATACATTCGGTGAATTAAAAAATATAGTCAGTGAAAAAAATGAAATCAACTTGCTCAACTTTCCAAATGCAAAGCGCATTAAAACTCATGCGGTTGAACACATTGAATTTTTAACCGACGGTAATGTAGGAACCTACGGAGGTAATGGACGAGTTGTAATCAATGGTAATCCATCTGTTCTCGTTTACTATCTCGGAAAACCGCAATCAATTAAAGAAATTTTAATTTATTCCGGTAATATCGACAGCCGCTCAAATCAAGATTTCGAAATAAGATTAGCAAACAACGAATCAAAACCCGGTACATTGCCCGAATTTCCTCAAGAACCAACTTTTACATCAGGTGATAAAATTATCGGTCCGAATGTAGGCGGATTTTTGAGCCGATTCGCCTCAAAAAATAATCAACTCGTTACCGGAGATAAAAAATATGATTGGGTCGAATTTAAAATCTGGAGGACATATCCTTCCAAAGCCGGCGATCCTGCAAAAAATAACAATAAATCCGAAAGTTGGGCTTCTCTGCTCGAAATACAACTCCTCGCCGATATTAACGACCCGCAACTGTTCGCTACCGAAAAAGAACGAAAAGCTTGGCAAAAAAAACACGCTGCCGAAAAATTTTTACTAAAACTAAACCAATCTGTCGGAAAAGATGTAATGCTTGCCGCTCAAAATATCAACTCATTGAAACTCGCTATAGATGATCTCTCGAAAAAATTCCCCGATCAATATGACGGTCAAAAATTCAAAAATTTATACGCAAACTACGCTGGCATAATCACAAAAATAAATTGGAACGACATTACAGACCTGTCCGGCGACGAGCAAAATAAAATTATCGATACACTAAAAGATTTTGAAAAATTTCGCCAAGAAGCTTTACTCGCAAATCCATTGATGAAATTCGATAAACTACTATTTCGACGCGCAAAAAATAGCGGATTGACCGCCAATTGGATTTCAAACGCCGCTCGCGGTAAACATGGTTACGATAATGCTTTAGCAGTGATAAATCCGCAAAATCTACAGGCAGAACCAAAAACAATAATCAAAGACCCGAACAACTCTTTTATCGGCGACATAAATCTACACTGGGACGCTGAAAAAATACTTGTTACCGCTCTCGCTAAAAATAGAACATGGCAAGTATTTGAACTCAATATCAACGATACAACATCTAGTGCTGAACCGCAATTAAGTCAAATTACACCGTCAATCGGGGGCGATGTCGATAATGTCGAAGGTTGTTATGCCCCCGACGGCTCGACGATTTTTATTTCTACTGCAAACATGATGGGCGTACCTTGCATAGACGGAAGTTCACCAGTCGGTAATATTTATCGACTTGAACCTGACGGTAAAACAGTACGTCAGTTGACCTTTGAACAAGATCAAGATTGGTGTCCGGTACTTTTACCCAATGGTCGAATTATGTATCTTCGTTGGGAATATATAGATACACCTCACTATTTTACGCGGCTGTTATTTCACATGAATCCGGACGGAACAAATCAAGTTGAATTTTACGGCAGTAACTCATTCTGGCCAAACAGTATATTTTATGCGAAACCAATACCGGACAGTTCAACAAAATTCGCTGCTGTTGTTTCTGGTCATCATGGCACTGCTCGCGCCGGTGAACTCTTTCTTTTCGACATTACTAAAGGACGTCAAGAAGCTGACGGCGTAATACAAAAAATCCCGGGTTACGGTAAGCCTGTAAAACCAGTAATCGGAGACCAAATCGTTGATCACTCTTGGCCGAAATTTCTGTTTCCCGTACCGCTTGACGAAAACTATCTAATTGTTTCTGCAAAATTACAACATAATAGTAATTGGGCGTTGTATCTCGTTGATACTTTTGACAATATATTGAAATTACACGAAGAACCCGGTTACGGACTTTTTGAACCGACACCAATTATTAAACGTCCGAAACCGCCGGTTCAGCAGAATCGAGTAGATCGAGCGGTTAAGGAGTCACAAGTTTTTGTAACGGATACATATTTCGGCAATGGTCTCAAAGAGGTTCCGCGGGGGACAGTTAAAAAATTCCGTATTTTTGCGTTTAATTATGGTTATCGCGGGATTGGTTCACATGATTATTTCGGAATGGAAAGTTGCTGGGACGCAAGACGTTTAATCGGTGAAGTACCTGTTTATGAAGACGGCAGTGCGTCGTTTATTATTCCGGCAAATACACCGTTGGCAATTCAGCCGCTTGACGATAAAGGTAGAGCATTACAGCTGATGCGTTCTTGGCTTGTTGGAATGCCGGGTGAAAATCAGGCGTGTTCGGGATGTCATGAATCGCAAAATACTGGTGCGCCGACAAAAAGAACTGCGGCAATGGGTAAAGAACCGGTTAAAATTACACCGTTTTTGGGTAAAGAGCGTCCGTTTTCGTTCAAATATGAGGTTCAGCCGGTTCTTGATCGGTATTGTGTCGGATGTCATGATGGTTCGGAGAAAAGCAAAGACCGTCCGAATTTTGCGGATAAATCGCCCGGCAATCGCGGGTTCTCTAAATCGTATCATGCTTTACATCCGTTTGTTAGACGCCCTGGACCGGAAGGCGATTATCATATCCTTCAGCCGCTTGAATTTCATGCGTCTTCGAGTGAGTTGTTTCAGCTGCTTGAAAAAGGACATTATGGTGTTGAGATTGATGCTGATTCAATGCGGAAACTTTATACGTGGGTTGACTTGAATGTTCCGTATTTCGGTACGTGGGCTGAAGTTGCGGAACGTCTAAATCGAAAAAATGTACCTAAAGTCGCAGAACGAGCAACTGAATTAAGAGCTTTATATGCCGATATTGATCTTAATCCTGAAGTTGATCCGTATGCGGGAATAGAGTTAAAAGATGTCGAATTTGTTAAGCCTAAAAAGGTTGTGTTGAATTATAATGCTCCGTCTATTCCAAACTGGCCTTTTGATAATCAGACAGCAAAGAATATGCAGACAAAACCGAAACAAACTGTTAAAGTCAATGACAATTTAGCATTAGAGTTAGTTTGGATTCCGGCGGGAAAGTTTGTAAGCGGAGATTCCGGCGGTTTTGCTGACGAGTTGCCGCGTAAAGCTGTCGAAATAAGTAAACCGTTTTGGATGATGACAACAGAGGTTACGAATCAGCTTTACAATCAGTTTGATCCAAAACACGACAGCAGATTTATTGATCAATGGTATAAGGATCATACGCACCCGGGTTATCCAGCGAATAAGCCGAATCAACCTGTGATTCGGGTTAGTTGGAACAAAGCAGTTGAGTTTTGTAAATGGTTAAGCAAACAAACAGGAAAAAATTTCAGATTACCAACAGAGGAGGAATGGGAATGGGCTTGCCGTGCCGGTGCTTCAACGCCAATGTGGTATGGAGAACTTAATATTGATTTCGGCAAATTTGAAAATCTTTCTGATATACAAACGAAAAAATTTGTTGTACGCGGGGTTAATCCGCAGCCGATTCATAATCCGTCGGATATTGAAGCGTTTATTCCGCGTGCTGAAAATATTAACGACGGCAATATGATTCAGTGTGACGTAGGAGCGTATCAACCGAATGTTTGGGGATTACATGACATGCATGGCAATGTTGCAGAGTGGACGTTATCAAATTATTTGCCTGATGATTCTCGTAAAGTAAGCCGAGGCGGTTCTTGGCGGGACAGACCTAAATGGTCAAGAAGCGGATTACGCCGGCCTTATGAATCATGGCAACCTGTGTATAACGTAGGTTTTCGTGTCGTTTGTGAAGAGTAATCATCAACAATTGCCCGCATTATTTTTGTGAGAATACGAAACACACGAAATATACGAAAAGGAGTTAACTATCAAGAAGTCCCGCTAGGGACAACACTTTATTAATTGTATGCTCCAGCATACGGAAGGAGTTAATAAAGTGTCGTCCCTGCGGGACTTAACAGGTATGTGATTGATAATTTAAAATTCGTAAACAACCCAAAAAACGAAAACAATTATTCAACTGATATATTACGTTTATTTGTTTCAGGTCAAATTTAACAACTTAAATTAACCCTTATTTTTAATTTCAAACGATGAAAAAAAATGTGATAATCGCTCAAAGCGGCGGTCCGACTTGTGTAATAAATAGTTCACTTCGAGGCGTTATTGACGCTGCCCGTGAATTTAATAATGTTGGTACTGTTTATGGTGCGGCTCATGGAATCGAGGGAGTTCTCAAGGAAGAACTTATTAATCTATCAGATCAGTCTGAAGATGAAATTGCTCTTCTCCGATATACACCTGTTGCCGGTTCTATTGGAACTTGCCGATACAAATTAAAATCGCATCAGGAAGAAGATTTTAAACGTACAATCGACGTGCTTAAAGCTCATAATATTGGTTATTTTCTTTATAACGGCGGTAATGATTCGATGGATACCGCTAACAAAATTGCTCAACTTGCAAAGCAATGCGGTCTTGATTTACAAGCTATCGGTGTGCCGAAAACTATTGACAATGATGTCGGCGATAGTGAATTTAAGTTGATTGATCACACACCGGGTTATGCTTCAACTGCGAAATATTGGATTCATGCTGTTCAATATGCAAACGAAGAGAATAAAGGTTCTTCACCTGCTGATCCTGTACTTGTGCTTCAGGCGATGGGACGTAAAATCGGATTCATTCCGGCTGCCGCACGGCTTGCAGACCCTAAACGTGAAATGCCGTTGTTAATTTGTTTAGCGGAATCAAAAATCGGACTTGAAGTTCTTGGTGATCAAGTTACTGATTTGGTAAAGCAAGAAGGACGATGTATCGTAGTTGTGAGTGAAGGATTTGATGTTGGTGAGATCGGTGTGATTAAAGATTCTTTCGGGCATACAAATTTTAGTGCGAGTCAAATTACTGTTGCGCAAATTATTATCAACTATCTTAACAAACGCGGACTGCCGGCGAAAGGGGCGGCTCGCGGAAATGTTCCAGGTACTGATCAAAGGCATTCTATCGGATATGCTTCAACGATTGATCTTGACGAAGCATACAAACTGGGGCAAAAGGCAATGGAATTAGCCGCAACAGAACAAGGCGGTTTCATGTCAACTATTTTGAGGGAAAAGAGTTTTATATACAACGTCAAATATGACAAAGTAAAACTCGAACAAGTTGCCAACAGTGAAAGAACGTTTCCTTCAAACTGGATTACAAAAAACGGCACAGACGTAACAGATGATTTCATAAAATATGCAAAACCGTTTATTGGAGAAGACAATTTGAATCTACCGATGATAAATGGGCGTCAACGTCTAACTCAATTCAAGAATATATTTGCTGAAAAAAAATTACCTGCATACATTCCTGAAGCAGACAGAAAAAAATAAAATTAGTTTTAAAATATACTCATTGTCCTTTAAAATTCGGTTTTATTTTTTGTAACGAAAAAGGTGACCGTTCACGTATAAAAACAAACCAGCTCTGAAGGGGCGATCAGAATAATAGTGTTTAGTGATTAATGATTCGAAACTTAAAATCGGTACTAATTTCCGCATGCGGACTAACCACTGACCATTGACCACTAACCACTAACCACTGACCATTGACCACTGACCGCTAATAATTGAACGTGCTGCGGCGATTGTTTCGGCGGTAAAATTTTTGGATAGATAGTTCCATAGAAGTGTTTGTTGATTTTTTGTTAAGTTACATTCGCAATCAATTTTTCTCAATATTTCATTTTCGTCGCGATATAAAGCGGTCAATGCGCCTCGAATTGAAATTTTGAAAATATTTAATGCCTTTGGACTGCCGAACAGCATCATATTATTTTCGCCGTTATCGATAACCAACTCTGTAAGTACAAAAACTCCTTGATCTGGAATTGCTGCAATATTTTTTTTTGCTGATGCGAAACCGTTACCAACATTAACTTGCCATCCGTGTCCCGATTCCCACGACGCTACAATACGATCCGAACCGATAATAAAGTAACGATTATGATAATTCAAACGGTTTGGTAAATTTTCAATACGTTGACTAGACGAGCCGATTGCCGGCGTCTTTACCTGTTGAGTAATTGAAGGAGAATTAAACGTAATCGTCTCTAAATTTGGACGTTCTATCAGAACCGGATTATTACATTTCGGACAATTACGAGTTTGACCTATTATTGCAGCTTTCGCATTCAATTTACTTTTGCAATTATTGCATATTATCTGAAATACATCACTTGACATTTTATTGTCCTCCAACTTTTAATTCGAAATAGGAAATATAGAAAAACATAGATTAAGGAAATAATAAGGAAATAATATATGTAAATCGTACTATGAATTTCGGTGATATATACGTATTCAGTAAATTTGATTTCCGATAGATAAGCAGGCGAATCGAATCGAAAATTTAAGTTTGAGCAATTTAAGTTTGATCCGTGTAAATGAATTTTCTGAATATCAGACAATCAAATTTTTATCGTTTTTTTCTTTTTGGGTCTAATTTCTTTTTGAATTTATTCGAGTAAAAAATACGCAATATTATCGTTAAATATAATTTTATTCGTTTAATTCTTGTACTAATATTAAAGTGAATTTGATTGTACAATACATGTTGTAATTATGTCAAGTCATGTCGAGTCATGTCGAGAAACATATCTCAATGCAATTAATGGAACGTCTAAAAAAATCGAAAAAAGAATTAATATTGTGAGGTACTGGTTATTAAATTGAGATTTTTTGTTACGATAATGCGGCTTATTTTTTTGGGGTGAAAATTGATCTTTACATTTGTTGTTTGAGTTTCGGTTGACGTTGTTAGTCATATTTTATTTGCTGGTGATATTTTGTCTGACGGCGTTGTTTATTGCAGCAATGACATTATTATTGAATATGTTTTTTGACATATTTTTTGTGAATATAGAAATTGGGAATTTAAGTTTATTAGAAATAATTTTATGAAAATTTTATCTGCTCCGATGGCGGGTTTTACTAATTATGCTTATCGGGAGTTAGTTCGATTTTTTGGCGGTGCTGATATTATAGAGACGGAGATGGCATCGGCTCGTTCTTTTGTTGAGCTTGAGTTACGTTCTCGTGAATATCCGTTACGTCTTTGGGGAGTTTGCGGCGAGTCGGATGTTGTGGTTCAAATATGGGATAATTCGCCTGATACTCTTTCGGAATTTGCGATTCGTTTGGTCAATGATTTCGGCGTGAGCGGAATTGATTTAAATTTTGGTTGTCCGGCGAAACAAATTGCGGGCAGGAGTGAGAGCGGTTCTTATTTATTACGATTTCCTGATCGGATAGGTGATATTGTCAAGAGTGTAGTTTTGGTTTCGGGTGATATTCCGGTTACAGCGAAAATTCGGCTTGGGTGTACGGCGGATTCGATAAATGCAATTGACGTAGCTCAAGCTATAGAATCGGCGGGGGCAAGCGGGATTACTGTTCATGGAAGAACTGCGGCGGACATGTATAGAGGTAATGCTGATTGGGATGCAATTGCAGCAATAAAACCAAAGTTATGCAGGATGCCGTTGTATGGAAATGGTGATATTAAAACAGTAGAAGATGCGATATCGAGGTTACGAAATTATCCGGTTGATGGAATAATGATAGGAAGAGCTGCGATTTCTAAACCTTGGATTTTCAGTCAAATTTCGGCTGCAATTAGAAATCGGGAGATTCCGCCTGAGCCGACGGATATTGAGTTGAATAGAGTAATAAGATTACATTATGAGTTATTAACGAAGCAATTATTGCCGCAATCAGCGGTAGTGCAGCTTCGCAAGCATATTTTTTATTATGTAGCGGGCAAGGCGTTATCGAGGCAATTCCGCAATATAATTTGTCAAGTCAATGATCCAATAAATTTTTTCAATTTAATTGATAATTTTCTAGGCAAGCCTGAAAATTCTGATAACTTTACAAAAAAATTCAGAACAATTACAACATAAATGTAAAATACAAACTACTAATTTAAAATACAAAACATACGAAAAAAACAAAACAATAATTTCACTGAGAGATATTACTATTATCGTTATTACTATTATCGTTTGTTGATTAGTGAAAAAATTTCTGCACGGCTTGAAGGGTCTTTTAGAAATCCGCCGCGCAGTGCGGAAGTAACACAAATTGAACCCGGCTTTTTTACGCCGCGAACAGTCATACATGTATGAACTGCCTCGACTACTACTGCTACCGATTTCGCTTTCAATTCACTGTAAAGCAACTGGGCAATATCTTCTGTCATACGCTCTTGAACTTGCGGACGATGCGAAATTACTTCTACGACTCGTGCTAACTTGCTTAATCCAATTACACGGCCGTCAGGAATATAACCAATATGAACATTACCCGTAAACGGCATCAAATGATGTTCACACATACTATTAAAACTTATATCCCGTACTAGGACAATTTCATTGTAATTTTCTTTAAAAAATTTCTTCGTGTGTTGACTTGCGTCTTGATGCATTCCGCCGAAGAGTTCGGAATACATTTGTGCTACTCGTTGAGGTGTTTCTAATAATCCCTCACGATCTGGGTTATCGCCTATCGCAAAAAGTATTTCGCGAACCGCATGTTCTATTCGTTTTATATCAATCATCAAATTATTTCCAATTTCAAAAAAATTCTATGCAATAATATTGTAATAATATTGTGTAATGTGAGTATGACTTAAACGGCTCTTACTTTAATTTTTGGTTCGAGCCGGCTGCTTACTTATCGAAAAGCATGATTGTAATGAATAACCTTTATATCGCCGATTTTCATTGTGCAATGCGTAAATAAAAAATGTATTATGAATTTTAACAGACAGTATAAAAGACATATTCATAATATATCATTGAAATTTTTCAAAGGTTTTCAAATAAGGTTCGTTTTAAGATTCATAATCCAAAAAAAGTTGAAAAACAAATATTCCGCTGATATATCACATGTATTCTTATTTATTCATTGTAATATACTCAGTGGAATATTTAAACTGCTCTCACTTGAATTGCCGGTTTGAGCCGATTGCTTATCTATCGAAATGCTGATTTTATTGAATACATTTTTATATCGCTGAATTTTATTGTACGATACGTATATTACAAAAAAAATTTTTTATCCTGCTTGACAGGTATGTTGATAGGGGATAGGATTACTCGGAATTATTCTCTTATTATTGATTATGCAGTTTCTGTTTGGGAATTTCAGATTAATTAAAAGGAATGATTAGATGATGAATACAATTTGAAATGAATATCACTAAATCCCGTTTCATTCCGAATCACAAAATATAGCCAAAATATTTATTTCAATTGCAAAAACATTATTGCCGGATATTGCTCTTAATAAAATCCATACCTTATCAGACGAAACAAATTTTAATCACCCCAAATCACTTTCAACATTATTTCCCGTTTGTTTCTCTTGTAACAAAAAAGATAAAAATAAAGATCGTCAACAAAATCACCTGCCGGCATCTTTAATAATAGATCAAGTCCGTTACTTTGAAAATTCACCGCTCTCGCCAAGACAATAAAATACTAATCACAAAAAACTAATTACAACTATTGTCCCAAAAGAGATAACTGAATATTTCATTTTATTGTACATGAACAATTACTCGTTCATGTTTTATACTAGCTTCTTTTATTTGTCAGATGAATTACAGCTAGAGTATCTCTAATAAATTCAATTTTTATTTTCACCAAATTAATTAACATAATCAATAACAAAGTTTGCTGCGTGTTTTGTCGATCAAACCAAATAACACTGAATATGCCCGCAACACGAATTATTGAATTGCAGTGAATGTTGAAATTTTTTTTAGAGATTCTCAATAGTTACTAATCAGCTCATTGAAAAAAATGAGACAGCGTAACTCTGTATCATCTGTTTAGACCAAGTTGGATTTTACATCTACACAATCATGGGAGGAAAAAAAAATGAAACGACTTTTAACTTTAATTTTAGTATTGACACTTTCTGGAACTATTATGGCTCAATCGCCATTTGGTAAACCGGGAGGCGGTAAACCGGGCGGCGGTAAACCGTCAGGCGGTAAACCGTCAGGCGGATTTGGCGGCGGTAAACCGTCAGGCGGATTTGGCGGCAGTAAACCGCCGGGCGGATTGGGAGGTTTCAAACCTTCAAAAGAAGCACAAATTGCCGGTGCAATTGTTGGTTCTCTCGGACGCGTAATCGATGACGCTGCACGAAGAGATCGAGAACGCCGTGAAGCAGAAAGACACTACAATCGACCGCCATACCGTCCGCCGGTTTATGTTCAACAACCGCCCCGAACTGTTATCATTCAATCGCCGGCAACTGTAACCTCAGCGTCTGTTCAAACCGAAAATGCAGCCGTTGCAGAATCTCCGCTGACTTTGACAAAAAACACAACAATTGTTACCGCAAAACCTGCAACAAAAGATATTGTCAATAAAGCCAAAAATGTCCTCAATAAAGAAATTGCTGAAAAATTGGAATCATTTATTGATTCGCTCAAAGATTCAGTAATGTCTGAAGAGAAAGCAAATACTATCGCACAAAAATTTCTCGACGAGGGAAAAGATAAGAAAAAAATTGCCGACTTCCTCAACGCTGTCAACAACGGTAACGCAGAAACCGCCGGAAAATTAGTGTCGGAATTGACAGATGATCCGTTTGAAGGCAGTAAAATTGTCCAAACAATAAATCTCGGTACACAACTTTCAGAACTCGAAGAAACAATACAAAACGGTGAGTTTGAACCAAGTGATATTTCAGACTTGAAAAAATTAATCGATAAAGCAAAATTGCCGGCAAAAGTTAAAAAAGATGCACAAAAAACTCTTGCCGCATTCAAAAATGCTCTAAAAATTCTCGATACTTTAACATCGTTTAGGGAATCATCCAAAGCAGTTATTCCTGTTCCGACAAATGCCGTAACTGTAATTTATTGCCCATCACTTCAAGCAGATGCTGTTTATGCTGTCGATTCCGAAACCTATTTGATAAAAGGGGACGAATTCAGTGTTGCCGAAGAAGATATCAGTGATGCGTTTCCGCAAATTCCTGTTTATTCGAATCCGGTATTACAGTCAACCCAAACAAAAAATCAGATCAGTTTGGCAAACACCACCGACCGAACAGTAACTTATCGACTTGATGATAAAGTTTCACGAACATTAACATCGGGAAAAAAGGCATCTTTTGCTGTTCCAACATCAGGAACGATTTCTGTTATTTCACAGGGATATTGGAGATCATTTTCCGTCGGTTCAGGAAATTATTCGCTCGATTATTCTAACAAAGCATGGTCAATTGTTGTGAATCCGATTAAGGTGACAATAAGTAACAACAGTCCGCTGCCGTTCTATTGTTTTATCGACCGGACAGAATACACCATTAATTCCGGTGAACAAATTTCGTTTACGTCGAATAACGGTATTCTTGATTTGCAGTTTGCCCGCAGTGAAGACACCGGAAACCGTGCCGCTTATCAATTGGAAGACAGTGCATCTTACAAAATCGGTCTCGATAAACGCGACAATAAATGGGCTTTGTTCCCTGAATGAAAATTATTTTCACAACAAATAATTTCGTCAAATAATATTCATCGTAATATATCAGTGGAATATTTTTTTTATTAACCACAGAGAAATCAGAGATTGTAATTTTAGATTTTAGATTTAAGTGAATTACTAAAAAATATTTTAGCCGGCGGGAACGCAGGCGTCCCGCCTGTATCTTTTTTGTACAAAAAACGCCTAAAGATGCAGTCGAGACGACCGCGATCCCGCCGGCAACAATAAATTATTTCACTGATATATTACTATTTCGTCAAATAATTTCGTCAAATAATTTCGTCCTGTTTTCGGACGTTAATCGGAAAATTTTTAGAATATTAAAAATCTTTAACGCTGCACACATAAAAGAGCGGAAAAAATTCAATCAAAATATCGTTACAAAAAGTATTGACTGTTTTTGCTCTTTTGTGTGCGGAGTT
>JAITKS010000011.1 GCA_031278315.1 Planctomycetaceae bacterium
CCCGCCCCAGCGGGGCGGGTAAAAGTCCCCCCTCCCCGAAGCCCTGAAAGGGCGGCAGGATATTATGACACGATTATTGTGAAGAATCCGACAAAAAAAGACAAATAGCAAATCATCCGCGCATAAAATAAAATCGCCCTGAAAAGCCGGCAAGCATTAGTGGTTAGTTCGCATGCGGAGATTAGCACCGAATCTAAATTAGAATCATTAACCGCTATTATGAACCAATATCCGATCGCCCTTTCAGGGCTTCGGGGAGAGAGGGAATTGTTACCCGCCCCGAGTGGGGCGGGTTATAATCCTGTTGCCCTTTCAGGGCGATTTTAGTTTAAAACGAATACCGAAATTTAAAGTGTGAAAAGTATATTACAGTTAGCTAAAAAATTAATTTGAGAGATTCCGCTAAATATATTATGACAATTTTAGTTTTTAGAATTTCAACTTAAATAAAAAGATAAAATGGAGAATAACGGACTTGAACCGATGACCTTCTGGCTGCCAGCCAGACGCTCTCCCAACTGAGCTAATTCCCCAAAAAGTTGACAGATTCTAGCATAATATAAAATAATGTCAATTACTACCTACCTGCTCAAATATCTCTCAAAAAAATTATGCGTAAAATTGTACGTTGACTATTTAACGAATAATTTAATTGTCATGTGGACGTAAATTATATCAGTTGTTATATTATATTGAACGATAAAATATCAGCGGAATTTTCCAAAGGCTTTAAGGTTATTTTTTATCAACATTATTTTTCAACCTAATTTTCCGAACTAAACGATTCACCAAAGAACAATAAAAAAGATCAAAAAGATCAAAAAATCAGCAGCCGAAAATTCCGCCGCATACCAAACCTTATTACCGTATTACCTCATTAACAACAAATTATTTTTCAAAAATGAGGTTGGTTTTCAAATTCATAATCCCAAAAAAGTTGAAAAACAAATATTCACTGATATATTACTATTCTTAAAGTGTGTTTTAGTATATTTGATAATTTTCTTTTTTTACCTTTTTAGTTATTTGTTAAATTCAATGTCAGATAAATTGGCAGATAGTTATTGTAGTGAAATCAGCGATACAGCTAAGTATGATGGAATTTCGGAATCTTCGCAATCGGATCAGATTCGTGAACTTCGCAATCAAATTGAAATTCTTGATGAGCGTCTGATGCGTACTCAGCGGTTGTGTGCGTTGGGAGAATTGACGAGTACAACTACACATGAATTTAATAATATTCTGACTACAATTATCAATTATGCGAAATTGGGAATGCGTCATATTGATAAAACGCCGCAAAAAAATGCTTTCGAGAAAATTCTTAATGCGGCAAATAGAGCGGCAAAAGTAGCAAACACAATATTGGCTGCGGCAAAAAATCGGAAACAAACTTTCGAGCCGACAAATTTAATCACGCTAGTTGACGACGCAATGCTGCTGCTCGAGCGTGAATTGAACAAGTACAAAATTATTGTAGAAAAATATTTTCCGCCGAGCGTTCCCGAAATTATGGCAGACGGTAATCAGATTCAACAAGTTTTAATTAACTTACTGATCAATGCAAGACAATCAATGCCTAACGGCGGAAGACTTATACTCAAAATTGTACACGATGAAGAAAATGAAATGCTGGAGTTGACAATTCGCGATTACGGCTGCGGAATCGCAGAAGATAAATTACCTCATATTTTCGACAAATTCTACACAACGAAATCAGGACCGGACGAAACAGGAAAAGGCGGAACAGGATTAGGACTCGCAGCTTGTAAGGGAATTATTGAGCAACATAAAGGTATAATTCGGGTAGAAAGTAATGTCGGAAAAGGGACGGCGTTTAAGTTAAAATTGCCGACAGTTATACGCATAAAATTAATTGAGTTACAAGAAAAAGAATCATGAAAGCTTGAATAAATATACTATATATACTGTCTGTGTAATCGTTGTAATCGTGTAATCGTTGTAATCGTGTAATATATACTGTGTAATTGTTACATGAATTTTCGGTTTAGAAGTTATAATTGATTCTGAAATTTGAATTTCGTATTTTGAATAAAAAATGGTTGAGTTGTTAAACGATAGTTTGGATTTGGGTTTGGGGCGGGTTGGTCTTATTGCCGGTTGGGGACGTTATCCGGTTTATCTTGCGGAGGCGTTGAAGCAGCGCGGAGCAGAGGTATTTTGTCTTGGGATTGCTAATCATGCCGATTTAGTTTTGCGGGATATTTGCGACGATTGGTTACTGCTCGGATTAGGAAAATTGCAGACTGCTTTCCGCTTTTTTCACAAACATAAAATAACATACGGGACAATGGCAGGAAAAATCAACAAGAAATTACTATTGCATCCTTATTTCGTATGGAAACAATTACCGGATTTTTACACAATACGTAAATTTCTGCCGATGTTTATCACGCAGAAAAAAGATTTAAAAGATGACACACTGCTAACAGCTGTTGTTGAAGCGTTTGCAGAAAATAATATTAACCTTTTACCAGGTACAGACCTCATACCTGAGCTACTCGTGAAACGTCAAAAATTAACCCGCCGCGGACCGAATGCGGCTGAATGGAAAGATATTTGTTTCGGATGGACAATCGCAAAAGAGATGGGGCGGCTCGATATCGGTCAGAGTGTGTGTGTAAGAAAGCAAGCAATTTTAGCTGTCGAAGCAATAGAAGGAACGGACGAATGTATAAGACGGGCGGGGTCGCTTAGTCAAGCGAAGGGATTTACGGTTATAAAAGTTGCAAAGCCGCAACAAGACATGCGCTTTGATGTGCCGACCTTTGGTTTACTAACTTTGAAAACTATGTATGAATCAGGCGCAAGAGCTTTAGCAATCGAAGCTGACAAAACAATTTTTATTGACCGTCAAGATGTCGTTGATTTCGCCAATTTACATAATATTGTAATTGTGTCGATTCTGCCCGAAGACAGCAAAAAAGAAAAATCGCCCTTTGCCGAATTTCCCTCTTCAGAATTATAGAAATTATTTCAATTGAAATATATCAGTGAAAATAATTGTTTTTGTAATATATCAGTGGAATATTTTTTTTTGACAGGATAAACAGGATTACAG
>JAITKS010000017.1 GCA_031278315.1 Planctomycetaceae bacterium
AATATTGAATATAATAATGCAAAAAGAAATTGATATTAAATCGTTATGTTATCATGGTAACAAAGACTTTGGACCTTTATATGACGAGCGGAAATCGAGTATATTCGGGGCAATCATATCTATACTCATTGTGCCGATATTTATATGCCGTTTATGTCTTTTTTTATTGCGGATTCAACCACTTCCGCAATTAATTAAAGTCGATGCGGACATTGATGATAATTTTCCTACCGTAAACTCTGATAGTGTCTCTCAAACCGATTTGATAAAGATTAAACCATGCGCAAAAGTATTAATAGCAGATTTTCTCAATATCAAATTAGGACGAATCGGAATCGATGAAAACACCGATAAACGTACATTCAAAATTGATCCCAATAGTAACCGCAACCTGTGCGTATGGTTAAGTTCAGACGGTACAACATTTGATAAAATAGACACCGCTAAAGAATTTTCATTAGGTAATAATGCAGCACTCTTTTTTATCTATCCGCAAATACCATTTCAACATACAATAGAAATTAACTTGGTTTTTAAAATTCAAATACTCTATGAAAGTACTTACGTCATCGAATTGAGCAATAAACTTTCAAAACAAATCGTTTTGAGAGACGATGTAGATAAAGATGTCTTGGTGAATGAAATCATAACAGAACGAATTAAAGAATTGGAACAATGCATAATAAGTAGTTTCGATGAAAAGTTACATGAATATTTAGGTATTTCAAAAGACCAAAATTTTGCAAAATTCTCTAATGAGTTCGACGATCAGAGATTGGAAGATATCGCCAACCGGTCTATTATATCCTCTCAACAAATATTAGCTAATTACAAAAAAAATCTTTCAGATTGTGATGACTTAAAAAAGAAATTACAAGAAACAATGGCAGACCTTAAATCAAATAACGTGCAAAATGGAATTCTCAAATTATTTTACGGCGACTTGATAAATAAAGGAATAAACATAAATAATTTAACAATTCTCAATCCTAGTAATATTAGTTTCCAAGACGAATTTAATGAATTCAAAGAACACTATGAAGACGCTATAAACAATATGAAAGAGATACAACGCGATAATCGGCAACTCATAGATAAAATTGCAATAAACAACCTAGAATTTCAAGACGCAGCCGTAAACCAAATTTTAAATTATGAACATGATAAACAACTTGCATTAGACATCAATAATAATCATATTAATTCGCCCGAAACTGTAAAAATCGGTCAAGCAGACCCAGAATAAAATTTAACCATAAAACGTAATATATCGGCGGAATTTTTGTTTTAATTTTTTTGAAACACAAACTAGACGAAAATTCACAAACTAGACGAAAATGATCTACCAAAACTTTCGTGTGTTTCGTGAAATTTAGTGTGTTTCGTGTTTAAAAAATTTGAAAAACAAAATTCTACAGATATACGTTTTATCCTTACAATTACCGCATTTAACAACTTTACAAACTTAAAAATAAAACATGTCACTTAAAAAACAATATTTTATAATGTCAATCTTTGCCTCGATATGGACAATTATTTGCGTTATTTGTTTTTGCCGAATTTATGATTATTTCGACGTTAGCAAATACGAAAAGATGCCGTACTATGATTCTGCCTGGACACCATTACATTTTGCTATTTTTCATGGTCAATTAAGTAAAGTGAAGTCTCTTATCGGCAAAGGCGCAGACGTTGATCAAAGCGATAAAGACGGCGAAACACCGCTTATGATTGCCGTTTGGAAAGGTCAAGAAGATATAATCGAAACGCTTCTTTCCGCTCGTGCCGATGTAAACGCCAAAAACCAAAACGGTCAAACTGCATTGCATATTGCGGCAAGCGAAGGTTCGTTAAAAATTGTTAAGTTACTAATTAAAAACGGCGCAGACATAAACATAAAAGAATCAGACGGAGAAACGTTACTACATAAAGCTGCAAACAAAAACGCTTTGGAAGTTGTCATGTATCTATTGGAAAACGGTGCAGATGTAAACGCAAAAAACAAAAAAGGTCAAATTTCATTGCATATTGCCGCAAGCAAAGGTTCGCTAAAAATTGTTAAGTTACTAATTGAAAAAGGCGCAAAAATAAACGAAAAAGATCACGAAGGAAAAACTCCTTTAGACCTCGCTAAAAATAAAACCATAAAAAATTATATAATTATAAAAGGAGAACAAAAATAATCTCCTACAGTGATTTTTTTCGTTACGTTAATTCAAAAACGGAAAATTTTAGATTTCAGAGATGCGTTGTCTCTGTTACGTAACTCTTACAATGAATTTCGACAGTACAAGGTTGCTTTACTACAGGTAATCAGACGAAATTTCATGTATGAGCATTTAAAAGATAATCATATCACAACAATATCCTGATTTATTCGATATTACATTGGGCATGCTAATTGATTGAGACATGCGGTATTATGTTTGTAAAAAAAATAATATTACAATCCTGAACAATTTAACCCAATATTACAATAATCAAGATACAAACAAAAAAATAAAATGTCAAATACAAATAATAATGATGCTTATGTCGGTTGCGGTTGCATAGGCTTAATAGTAACTTTAGGCTTATTGATATTTATATGTTATGCTGCGGGTACTATGTCTCCCGAGGATTTTTTTATATTCAGCTGGATAGCTGGGACAGCTGGTATTGTGTCCTTGAGTTTGTTGATAATCTTTCCTATATGTAACAATATGGCGATACCAAAGGAAATTAGTCTTGAATCGTTGTGTTCTAAAAAAGACGATGTTTACACGAGTCTGCTCAACGACTATTGGATGAGTAAATTTCGGCTTGGTTACATTAGTGCTGTCCTTTTTTTTCAAAAGGTAAAATTTCCATGTTTAATCACCACCGTTGAAAATTATGTGGAATCATTGACGGCAAGCGAAGTTAATCCTCTCGTTAAGACCGCAGATTATATCAATATTAAATTAGGACGAATCGGAATCGATGATAACATCGACGAACGTATGTTCAAAATTGATCCCAATGCGAAAGTTGACGTTCTTGTATTTTTCGGTGTGAACAGTAAAAATTTGCGAAACGCAGACATTAGTCGTCCATTCCCGCTAGGTAATAATATCGTACTCTTTTTAATCTACCCTAAAGAATTTAAACATATTATAGAGATTAACGAAATTTTCAAATTTCAAATACAGTATGCTAGCGTATTCAGTACCGAACTAAAAAATAATTGTGCAAATGTAAATGTCTCTTTAGATGAGAAAGATAAATTGGCTAAAAATATTGTAAATGCAAGAATACAAGAACTAGAACAACATATAATCGATAGTTTTGATAAGATATTGCATAAACATTTAGGTATTTCTACCAATCAATATTTTGCGCAAAATGTAAGCGAACTTGATGCACAGCGGTTAATGTATTCGGCTAAACAATCTATTTTATCGCCGCAAAAAATATTGCAGGATTACAACGAAATATTTCCGGAAAGCGTCGATTTAAAGAACAAAATAAATGCAATATGGGCAAACTTAAAATCTTATCATATTGAAGGTTTTCTCGGAGATTTCTATGAAGATTTGAAAAATAAAGGAATAGATACAACTAACCTAAGAATAATCTCATCCGGCGATATCGTCTTGCAAGATGAATTTAAACAATTTATGGAGTTCGATGATGAAGTATTGAATGACATCAAGAAAGTAAGTCAAGCCAATCGTCAACGATTAGATAAAGCGACAAATAATAATGTAGAATTAGAAGATGCAATCACAAAAGGAATCTTGCGACAACAAATTAACATCCCGCTTCAATTACCTGCCCAACAAGACATTGATTACTTACCCGATACCACCGGAATCGGTCCTTCAGAGGACATATAAAATATTACAATTATCATAATATACTCATTACACTTTAAATTTCGGTTTTATTTTTTGTGACGAAAAAGGTGACCGTTCGCGTATAAAACTAGAATCGCCCTGAAAGGGCGGTAAGAAATAAATCCGCGGTTAACAGATATTGTGAAGAATCCGACAAAAAACGACAAATAGCAATTCATTAACGCATAAAATAAAATCACCCAGAAAGAGCGGTAAAAAATAACGACAACAATTATTAATAACAATTATTGTTCCGTTTCCATTACGTCGGTTATGAGTCTCAATATCCGGTCGCCCTTTCAGGGCTTAGGTTTTTGGGGGGGATTTTACCCGCCCCGAGTGGGGCGGGTTATAATCCTGTTGCCCTTTCAGGGCTGGTTTTGTTTAAAACAAATACCGAATTTTCAAGTATGAATAGTTTATCAGCGGAATTTTTGTTTTTTTAAGATCACGAAATACACGAAATAACAAAATACACGAAAATTTTTATTTCATATTTTTTATGAACAATAAACAAAATACTTTCACCAATATTAGCGAATTGAGAAAATGGTTAAAAACCGGTTCGTTGGAAGATGCGCTGACAAAAATTAAATCTTTATTGAATACAAATAAATTTTCACCAGATGAATTCGCTCTCATCGGTAAAATGATTTTGCCGCGAGTTGCTGAACAGGAAAATATAATACATGTTTCTGTTTTAGGTCAATGTACAACTACATGGCTTTGTTATCATCTTGCGGCTCATGGTTTGAAATACGGTCAAAAACTTGCAATTCACGATACAGAATATGATACCGTTTTGCAATCTCTCATAGAATTGCCTGAAAATTCAACCGATTTTTTTGTCTTCCTGCCTTGGAACCAACGCATTTTGAAACAAATTCACAATACGGAAAAATCAACAAATGAAATTATCAAACAAGAACTGAATTTTTGGCAACAAGTTTGGTCTTTAGCGCAACAAAAAAACGGACGCATTATTCAAGTTGGTTACGATTACACAATTACAGGAGCATTGGGTTTTCATTGCTCGACAAAACACGGCGGCGAAATTGATACAATTCGTGAAATAAATTCTTGTATGCGTCAATCTTTACCCAATGGAATTTTTTTTATTGACCTCGAAACTCTTGCCGGTAATATCGGACGAAAATCATTTTACAATTCAAGACAATATTATTGGACAAAACAACCATTCAGCGAACAAGGTACAACATTACTTGCAGAACGAATCGAAAACGCAATCAGAATTATGCGAACCGGTTCAAAAAAAGTGTTGGTACTCGATCTCGACAACACGCTTTGGGGCGGCGTTGTTGGCGATCTCGGCGCATACAATATTGAACTCGGCGAAAGTCCAGACGGTGAAGCATATCGTGATTTTCAAACATATTGTAAACAATTATCAAAACGCGGAATACTTCTTGCCGTTGCAACAAAAAATGATGAAACCAACGCTAAAGAACCGTTTGAAGTAAATCCAAATATGATACTCAAACTTGATGATATTGTTAGCTTTCAATCTCATTGGCGACCAAAAAGCGAAAGTATGAAAACAATTGCAAGTGAGTTAAATCTTGGAATCGATAGTTTGGTTTTTTTTGACGATAATCCCGCAGAACGTGAAGAAGTTCGTCAAAATGCGCCGGAAGTTGCAATTATTGATGTGCCTGAAGATGCGGCAGATTATATTCAGGCATTGGAAAATTCACTCTTTTTTGAAACGCTTGCTGTAACAACCGCCGACGCCCAACGGACACAACAATATTTGAACGAAAACAAACGCAAAACATTTGAAAATTCATTTACGAATTTAGATGATTACTTAAAATCGCTTGAAATGGTCGGCAAGATCACACCGATTAACGATGGTAATATTCAACGTGTTGTTCAATTACTCGCCAAGACAAACCAATTTAACGTTACAACAAAACGTCATGACGAACAAACTATTCGGCGTTTTTTATCCGATCCGCAAACAATCGCATTGACATTAGAATTATCAGACAAATTCGGCGAACACGGTTTAATCGCCGCCGCTATCGGACT
>JAITKS010000065.1 GCA_031278315.1 Planctomycetaceae bacterium
TATTTTTTAGTAATTCACTTAAATTTAAAATCTAAAATCTAAAATTACAAAATCTGATTTCTCTGTGTTCTCTGTGTCCTCTGTGGTTAATAAAAAAAAATATTCCACTGATATATTACAAAACGAATTTTAAAGTGTAATTGGTATATTATGTTTAGTAGTTTTAAAATTTATAAATCAAAAAAAATTGTGAAACAACTTATTTTGTGTAATTATTCTGTGATTGTTTTTACGGGGGTGTTATAATTTTTTTGCTGTTTTTGAGTGAATATAAAGTGAATATAATTTTAATCAAAAACAAGAAGTCCACGATACATTATTAAATTTTCTTATGGATAGTTTACAATCTTTTCCATGTTGTTTTTGCTTCGTATCCGACGGTTGTTTTTGAGCCGTGTCCTGAATAAATAATAGCGTCGGCGGGCAGTGTTAGAATTTTTGTTTTTACGGAATTGAATAAATCTGAGTTATTACCGTCTGGAAAATCTGTTCGTCCGTAGCTATTTCGGAAGATCAAGTCCCCTGCGAAAATTATTGGTGTTGGTTCTGCTTTAATCTTATAAATTACATGACCTTTACTATGTCCGGGAACATGAGCGGCGCAAATATCTATTCCGGCGATATTAAATTCGTCGCCGTCTGATAACAAAACATCTGCCGACGGAACGGAAATAGGACTGCCGAATAATGCTGATAAATTTAATTGAGGGTCAGTTAATTTATCGGCATCGAATTCACCGATGTAAATTTTGCAAGACGGATTTGATTCTTTTATTGTAGTAATTCCTGCAATATGATCAGCATGACCATGTGTTACTAGAATTGCAACAGGATCAAGTTTTTCGGTTTTTAAAAAGTCGAGTATTAGTTGCGGTTCGAATCCGGGATCGATGATAAAGCATTGTCGAGTTGTATTTTTTTTGTCTGTTTTTGTCAAATAGACAACATAGGCATTTTCTTCAAATGGGGTCGAGATTATCGGTTTGATAAAAAATTCTGAAAATTTCACAAATTGGTCTCCTGTAAATTGTGGAAAATTGTTAAAATATCCCGCTTAAATCTTTTTTGCCAAAAGGCACCTGTTAAAGTTTAGGTTTCGTTTTACTTATTTTGTGAATAATGAAACTATAAATTGGCGATACATTGGACTAGTTAGTTTGATCCGATATAATTTTTTCGGGTTGAAAGTATAGATCGAAAGTATAGATCGATTGTTGCGGAATGTACGAATAGGTGAAGTCAAAAAAGGATTTGTATGACGGACTTATATTTACCGGTTACGTGAAGTAATACGTAAACGGCAGTCAATTTTATAACTTGAATCAAATACGAATCGTCTGTTTACTTTGATCTCCGCGCTTAATTTCAAATTCAACGTGCAACAAGTTCAATGTGCGGTTATTCAGAGTGATTATACAGAGTTTAATTTGATTGCACAGTTATAGATTAAAAATTTTTTAGATGAGTATTTGAAATACTCAATTTGAGGAAAACAATGAAAGTAAAAATAATTAATTTGTTGAATTCAATTTCGATAATAGTTGTTAGCTTTGTAATTTGTGCGAACTATAGTTTAGCTCAAACGGTACCGGTTCAACTATTACCTAATAAGAATCCATCTGCAAAACCAAACGATACGCAAGAAGTTAAAGTTGCAATAAATCAGGTGAACAATCGAGGTAAAGAGCATCCTCTTATGCCTGTAATCCGATGGGCAGAGGCGGAGCGTCCGAAAGTTGCACAGATAGCTGATTATTCGGCTTTGATGACTAAACAAGAATGTGTCAACGGAGTAGTTCAGGAAGCTCAAATGATGGAAGTAAAAGTGCGTCATAAGCCGTTTAGTGTTTATGTTAAATTTCTTTATCCGAAGGGAATAGCCGGTCAAGAAGCGATTTATGTTGACGGAAAATATAATAATAAATTAGTAGCACACGGCGTAGGTGTACAAAGAGCTTTAGTAGGTACAATAAAACTTGATCCTACCGGTGTAATTCCTATGCGGGGAAACAAATATCCAATTACCGAAATGGGAATCTTGAATCTGATCGACAAATTATTAGAAGTAGGTAAAAAAGATGTAAACTTCGGTGAATGTTCCGTAAATTATAAGGAAGGTGTAAAAATCGACGGACGCGAATGCACTATGATACAAGTAACACATCCTGTCCCAAGAGCTAATTTCATTTTTAACATCGCAAGAATTTTTATTGATAAAGAACTAAACGTACCTATTCGATATGAATCGTATGATTGGCCCAAAAAAGAAGGTGCGCCGGTAACGTTGATTGAAGCATACACATATCAAAATTTGAAATTAAATGCCGGTTTCTCGGAGTTAGATTTTGATTATAAAAATCCAGTTTACGGTTACCCCGGTGAATAAAAATTAAGATATAACAATTACACTTTAAAATTAGTTTTTTATTTTTTGTAATTTTTTAAATAAAAACGATAAATAAATTTTTTAATTTATCAGTAGAATAATTGTAGGCATGTTAAAAACCAGACAATCATCTATGTAGAGACACAAGGTCTTGTGTCTCTACGTTATGGAATAAACGTAATTTATCGGTGAAATTTTCTAATGTTTCAAGTTTATTTTTAACTAACCTTATTTTTCACCTTATTTTTCCGATGATATATTACAAAAAATCTTAAAAAAATAAGGATATTTATCATTTATTGTTTTTTGGAAAGTACGGTTACAAACGATGCAAGATATATTTAGCGAACTGAAATGGCGCGGTTTAATTCATCAGACAACTGATGATTCGGGTTTATCTGATTGGTTATTGGAAAAATCACGGACGGTTTACGCCGGATTTGATCCGACGGCGGATAGTCTTCATATCGGTCATGTTTTACCGTTGATGAACTTGCGGCGTTTTCAGAATGCGGGACATCGGCCGATTGCTCTTGCAGGCGGCGCAACTGGCACCATCGGCGACCCAAGCGGAAAAAATGAAGAACGTAATTTGATCACAAAAGAACAAGTTGAGTACAATATTAGTTGTATTAAAACGCAAATTCTAAAGTTTCTTAGATTCGATCAATCTGCGACTGGTGCGTTGTTGGTAAACAATGCGGATTGGTTATCGCAATTTTCGTATATTGATTTTCTACGCGATGTAGGCAAACATTTTTCGGTCAATGTTATGATGGCAAAGGAGTCTGTAAAATTACGTTTATCGAATACTGAAACCGGATTGAGTTATACTGAGTTTAGTTACATGTTGATGCAAAGTTATGATTTTGTCCATTTGCGGCAGACATATAATTGTGAAATTCAAATTGGCGGCAGTGATCAGTGGGGCAATATAGCTATCGGTTGTGATTTCGGACGCCGGATCGGAGGTTTTCAATTACATGGAATAACGAGTCCGTTGGTAACACGCAGCGACGGAAAAAAAATGGGCAAGACAGAATCCGGTGCCGTCTGGCTAGACCCAATTAAAACGCCGCCCTATCAATTCTATCAATATTGGGTAAATCTCGATGATGCGGATGTCGAAAAAATGTTGAAAATATTTACAGATTTAAATAAAGAAGAAATCGAAAATGTGATGAAAGATCACAATATAGATCCCGGAAAACGAATCGCACAAAAAAAATTAGCAGATGAATTTACAAGATTAATTCACGGCGAATCTGCTCTAGAAATTGCAAAACGTGCAACAGATATATTTTTCGGAGGCGAAATATCAAACTTAAATGACGAACAATTAATGTCAATTTTTAAAGACGTACCCGGTAAGAAATTTGAAAGAAAAAAATTAGATGAAGGATTATCAATAATCGATGTAATTTACGAATGCGGATTAGTTACGTCGAAAGCGGAAGCAAGAAGAACGATACAACAAGGCGGAGCATATATCAACAACAAACAAGTTAGTGATATTAATTTGAGATTAACATCGAATCATCTTGTTGGAGAATCAATAATAGTAATTCGAACCGGCAAAAAAAAATATGCTTTATTAAATTTCGGTTAAAGAAATCAGAAATCATTTTAGGCAAATTCTAAATGATAATTGTGTTCTATACTTTTCACACTTTAAATTTCGGTATTCGTTTAATTGATGATAAATTATCACAAAATATAAAATTTAAAATCTAAAATTACAAAATCATTTTTCTCTGTGTTCTTTGTGTCCTCTGTGGTTAATATACTTTTCACACTTTAAATTTCGGTTTTCGTTTTAACCTAAACTCGCCCTGAAAGGGCAATCAGCATTAGCGTAGGGCAACGACCTACGGAAAAAATATAACACACCAAAGCCCTGTAAGGGCGGCAGCAAAAAGATTCAAAAAGATTATTTATGATCTTTAGGCTTGCGCCCTTTCATGGCTTAATTTCAAATGGTGAAACCATTACGTAAGGCGATTACTCACGCTAATGCTGATTGCCCTTGCAGGGCGAATTCATAGACAATTTTTTGACTCAAAAACAAGTTGTATTTACTAAAAAATTATTGAAACGTTTATTGACAATATTTTAAATTAAAAAAAATAAAAAACGAATTTTAAAGTGTAATTGGTATATATTACAAATCACAAAAACTTAAACAACTTAAATGGGGTATATTGATCAACAAGATTTTATCGACTATATTTTTTACCCGTTCTTTGACAATTAGAAAAATCTACCCAATCGGGTAGAGAGTGATGAGACTCAAAAGATATTGAGACACGAAAAAAGTGCGAACATATTCTATTCGCGTTTACTTTGACGATTTATCAACATCGAC
>JAITKS010000091.1 GCA_031278315.1 Planctomycetaceae bacterium
TGGGGCGGGTTATAATCCTGTTGCCCTTTCAGGGCGATTCTAGTTTTATACGTGAACAGTCACCTTTTTCGTTACAAAAAATAAAACCGAATTTTAAAGGACAATGAGTATATTACTAATTCTGTAACTATTATTTCACTATTATTCAGTTGTACTTTTGACATTATCTGCATTTGTACTTTTGGCATTATCTACATTATTTACATTATGCGAGCTTGATAAAATGACAGATTCATGTTCGTTATGCAAATTAAAGAAATTACTCCATCGTGAATTTTCGGCAATTTGATAAACACCGCAAAGTTTTCTTGGGAATTTTATTGTGGCGAGCAAAATTCTGAAATCAAACCATATATTTACGTCTTCAATATATTCTAGGTCGAGTATCAATTTACGTTGTACATCTTCTAGTCCGTTATCTGCTTGCCAGTTTACTTGTGCGTACCCAGTCAGTCCGGGCAAGACACACATTCGATATTCGTAACCCTGAATTTTTGTTTTCAATTTTTTAACAAATTCCGGCCGCTCCGGACGCGGACCGATAACAGTCATTTCGCCGCGTAAAACATTTATGATTTGCGGCATTTCGTCAATATGTAATTTCCGCATTATCCGTCCTACAGTTGTTACACGCGGATCATTGCCGCGAGACCATTTGGGTTTTCCGTTCTCCGCATCAATTACCATCGATCTAATTTTTATCATCTTGAATAATTTACCGTTAATTCCGCACCGCGTTTGAGTATAAAAAATCGGTCCTCGCGAAGTTAAACGTACAAGAATCATAGAAATCAGAATTACCGGAACAATAAACCACGACGTCAACACAACTATAATCACATCAACAAACCACTTTATCCGATAATATTTAGAAATACGCGGATAAGGCGGTAACTCCGCTTGATTCGATTGCGCCGATACATGCTGTTGCTGCTGATACGAAAATGTATCAGAATGCTCGTCAGATTGCTCAAAAGATACATCTCCATAATCGTGAATAGCCGAATCGGATGATTTGTATTCGGCAGAATTAAATTCGTCCTTCATAAATTTGAAAAAAAAGATTATAAAATTAATTGTAACATCGAAAAAAAATATATTCCGCAAACAAATTAGATTGTATCGGCATATACTCCTAACATTGAGATTTCAATTTTCGTTACAATAAATAAAACTGAAATCAATAAATTAAACCGATTGAGACACAATACCTTGTGTCTCAACAGAGAGACGCAAAACTTTACGTCACAACGAAATTTGCCGTTTGTTATCTTTGTGTTTTTTTAACGGTTTTATCCCATCCATGCTGGAAAAATATCAGATGCTGGTAACTTGGCTGAGTACGTTTTTGTAATTGCCGGTAACGAATTTACCTCATTGATTGATTCGATTACAGGTTCACTATCTAGTGCGAGTATTGCAATTGCTTCGCCTCCGGGTGATTGCTTTATTCGTCCGACAGTCATGCTGCTGATGTTTACGTCGTACTTGCCGAATACAGTACCAATACTGCCGATTACACCCGGTCGATCAAAATGATCGATCAAAATTAAATTGCCGTCAAGCACACTGTCAAGACGATAATTATTCACCATTACTAACCGCGGTATCGTACTGCCGAATAGCGTTCCGGCAAAAGCAAATGTTGAACGTTCTCCAACAATTTCCGCCGTAATTAAAGACGAAAATTCTCCTGCCTCTGTTGTTTTTTCTTCAATTAACTTAATTCCGCGATCTTTCAATATTGTTGAAGCACTAACTATATTTACTTCACAATCCATCGATGCTGAAATTAATCCGGCGGCAAACGAAGTTGAAATCAATGACGTGTCTTTGCGTGATACTTCGCCCTTGTATTTTATTTTACACGCACTAATTACACCGGAATCGATTTGAGCGGCTAACACACCAAGCCGAAAAGAAAGATTCAAATATCCGCGTAATCCTAAAAGTGTTTTTGTATCTAAAGTGCCGAAATTTACAGCTTGCCGAATTGTTCCATTCTTAAAATAATCGACCAGAAGTTCGACAGCTTCAAGTGCAACATTCGATTGTGCTTCTTCCGTACTCGCCCCTAAATGCGGCGTACAGACTACATTCGGTTTGCCAAATAACGGATGTTTTGTACAAGGCTCTTCTTCATAAACATCGAGAGCAACTCCGCCAATTTTGCCGTTCTCAATTCCTTTCACCAACGTATTAAGATCATAAATTCCGCCGCGAGCACAATTGATTAATTTGACACCAGGTTTGACAATTTCGAGTTCCGCCTCACCAAACATTCCTCGTGTTTGCTCGTTCAATGGAGTATGCACAGTTAAGAAATCGACTCGCGGTAACATCTCTTGTAAATTATTGACTAACACTACTCCAATTTCTTCAGCCCGCACCGAAGTAAAAAATGGATCAACAGCCAATACTTTCATTCCAAATGACTTTGCATACTTCGCTAATACTTGACCAATTCGCCCCATTCCAATAATTCCAAGAGTTTTACCATCCAGCTGATTACCTGTAAAATTCTTGCGTTCCCATCGTCCCTCAATCAACGATTGATACGCCGGAGCTATATTACGTGAAAGCGCAAGCATCATTGCAAACGTATGTTCCGCCGTTGAGATTGTATTCCCGCCCGGTGTATTCATCACAACTATTCCAGCACGAGTTGCCGCTGCCGTATCGATATTATCAACACCGACACCAGCTCGTGCAATTGCTTTTAACCGCGTATTGCCTTCAAGTGATTCAGCAGTTATTTTAACTCCGCTTCTTGCAACTGCGCCATCAAAAGTTAATAGGCAATTACGCAACGCCTCACCTTTTAGTCCGATATGTTCTTCCGCCTCGAAACCGGATTCCGCATAAAGTATTTTCTTACCGTCTTCCGAAATAGGGTCGAGAATTACGATTCTGGTCATTTTTCTTTTTCCTTTTTTTAATGTTAAGTTTTGTATGTGATGTATCGTACAATGAATGTTGACAATTCAAAAACTTGCGAGTCTGCTTACTTATCGAAAAGCAAACTTCTACACACGCTTTCACGTTTTCACACTTTTATGCTTTTACGTTTTCACGCTTTTATGCTTTCACGCTTTTACACTTTTATGTTTTCACGCTTTTACACTTTTACACTTTTATGCTTTCACGCTTTTACGCTTTTATGTTTTCACGTTTTCACACTTTTATGTTTTCACGTTTTTACACTTTTATGTTTTTATGTTTTTACATTTTTTCGCGTGTAGTTTTTTATGTCATTGAAATTCATAATAGGATACGTATAAATTCAATTGCAGCATTTATGATAATCTTGTTTTGTAATCTTCGTAGTGAAATTCACGAATTACTTTTACATTTCCGTCTGGTGTACCGCTGTCGCAAGACACAATTGACGGCAGCCGTAATCCGTTGAAAGTTGTATTTTTACACATGGTATATTGTGACATATCGGCGAGAGTAACGCGGTCGCCGACTTCTAATGGTTTCTTGAATAGGTATTCACCGATAATATCACCTGAGAGACAAGTTTTACTTCCGACTATATATTTGTATCTTCCTTCTTCGAGCGGCATATCTGTATCTGTTGATTCGATTACTCTTTTTGCGCCGAGTATTTCTGGGGTATATGGCATTTCGAGTACATCGGGCATGTGTGCTGCTGCCGAAGTGTCGAGAATGACTACATCTATACTTGACGGATTTGATATTACATCAAGAACAGTTGCAACGAGATAGCCGGTATTCAAAACATGAGATTCACCCGGTTCAAGAAAAACATCGAGATCGTATTTTGCTTTGAAATCGTTGATTATTTCGCATAGTCCGTCGATATCGTAACCTTTTCGTGTAATGTGATGTCCTCCGCCGAAATTTATCCATTTAATTTTTTTGAAATATTTATCGAATCGTTCTGTTACTAATTCCAGCGTCCGAAAGAGTACGTCTGAACCTTGTTGGCACATTGTGTGGAAGTGGAAACCGTCGATACCTCGAAGTGAGACTTCTTGTAAAATTTCAGAACGGATACCAAATCGTGATCTATTTGTACATGGATTATAAATTTCCATTTGTACTTCGGAATATTCAGGATTGATACGGTATCCGCAGTGAATTTTTCGATGTTGACGTTTAATAAGCGGTTTGAACCGTTCAAATTGTCCGGTTGAATTAAAGACGATGTAATCTACTAATGGTAAGGCTGCTTCGAATTCGGCTTCGGAGTAGGCGGGTGAGTACATGTGAATTTCTTTGCCGAATTCTTCTTTACCTAGAAATACTTCGTTCAAGCTGCTTGCAGTAACTCCGGCTAGGAATGGTGCCATATCGTCGAAGAATCCCCAAGTTGAAAAAGCTTTCAATGCGAGCAGAATTTTGCAGCCGGTGCGCCGTTGAACGTCAGCGTGTATTTCCATGTTACGGCGCAGTGCGGCTCTATCGATAATATAGTACGGTGTTGCCGTATTGACTGACATGAAATCAAATGTTTTTTCCATTAATGGATAAGTAGGGTAGAGTAGTTATAGTTGTTTGTTAAAAGGACAAAGGTAATTTGCTGGATGGAGCTTCTAAAAAAATTCTAAAAACATTGTTTATTCACAATTTTATTTTTGGAGGGTGTGGTTTTGCGGGTATATCTTGTGTGAATAAAAATCGAGTTTAGATATTGTCTAAAAAATTAAAAAGCCTGCTTTCTGATAGATAAGCAGGCATCAACAATTGAAAATTAAAGTCAGAGCAGTTTAACACAAATTTAACTAACAACAAGGGGGTTTTTAGAATTTCAAAATAGACCATTCCATCATACCGGCTTTTTCAGATACGTGAATTTTTGTAATATATCAGTTGAATTTTTATTTTTCAAATTTTTTGTAAATTTTAAACACGAAACACACGAAAAAAATCACGAGATGCACAAAAGGGTTTGTATATGATTTTTCGTGTTTTAAAAATAAATGTGAACTAACAACAATCCTGTAAATCTGTTTATTCTGTCAAAAAAATATGAAACAAAAATTTTCGTTTATTTTGTTATTTCGAGTATTTCGTAATTCTCAAAAAAAATCTGTGTGTGTATTTAATTTCTTGAAGCTGCTCTTGGATGCGCTTTGTGATAAATTTCCAGTAAATTCGCTGTGCTTAAATGAGTATAAATTTGTGTTGTAATTAGACTTTTATGTCCCAATAATTCTTGAACACTTCTTATGTCAGCACCGTTGTTTAATAGATGAGTCGCAAAAGTATGTCTTAACGTGTGCGGAGAAATACGTTTGTCAAGACCCTCACTCTTAATATACTTTTCTAACATACGGCCAACACTTCTTGTCGTAATTCGACTCCCAAACTTGTTCAGAAAAATCGGTAAATCAGCAGGTTTTAATTTCACATTTCTTTTCGCCGTCTTCGATAACATTTTGACACCCCGCGGCTTGCCTAACACATTCAACTTGCCATCAAGTAACTCTTGCCGAAATATAAACCATTTCTCCAATACCTCCGCTGCATACGAACCAATTAACGCAAAACGCTCTTTACGTCCCTTGCCCTTGACTCGTATTAAACCATCTGTCTTGCTAAAATCTCCCATGTTCATTCCCGTCAACTCGCTAACTCGCACACCAGATGAATATAACGTTTCAAGAATCGCCCTGTCCCGTATTCCAAACGGGTCATGCGCAGGCGGTGCTAATAATAATTTGCCAATTTCATCTGTCGTAAGAAAAAAAGGAAGACGCCTAATATATCGCGGATTGCGAAGCGGCTTCGCCGGATTGTCAACCACCCAACCAGAACGCAATCCATAACGAAAAAAACTACGAAGCGACGCTAAGCGACGAGATATCGTCGAATGCGAATACTCTACATCAAACATCGCTGAAAGATAACCGCGAAGCTGCGGCGTCGTCACTTCAGACGGAACCGGAACACGCCCCCCATAAAGCTCCGTAAAATACTCAAGAAATGCAGCTAAATCTTCACCATAACTTTTTATCGTAAGATCAGATGAATTTCTTTCCATTTGCATATATTTTATAAATTGATCAATAGCACTTTTCATACTAACTGTACTCTAATCTTGTTATAAATTAATTAAGTGCCGTCCCTAGCAATATCCGTAAACTTTAGCTTACGGATCACAGATATATTACGATTTTTTTATGTTTTCGGTTTTGCCCACTGGATTATACTTTGATATAAAACAACCGGATCAATTGGTTTCGTGATATGATCATTCATTCCGGCAGCTATACATTGTTCTTTGTAACCCGCCATTGCATGAGCTGTCATAGCTAGAATTGGTAAGTTTGCATAATTCTGATCTTTTCTTATCGTTTCAGTTGCTTGGAAACCATCCATTTCCGGCATTTGAATATCCATTAGTACTAATCCATAATCTTTCAGTCTTACCATTTCTACAGCTATTCTTCCATTAGACGCAACATCTACTTCAAATCCTTTTCGTTTTAATAATTCAGTTGCTACAAGTTGATTTATTTTGTTATCTTCAACAAGCAAAATCAATATATTTTTTAAGTTATCAGGTATTTCAATATCCGGCGGTTTTTCTTTTTCCTGAATTTCAGTTACCGTTTCCTCTTTTCTCAATAGAGTTGTTTGTACAGATTGCACAGTAATTTGCTCTGATTGAATATGAGTATTTGTATCAGACAACATAAAATTCGCTGTAAACTTAAATGACGTTCCTCTATCTCGATGACTTTCACACGTAATATTACCGTTCATTGCATTGACAAGACTCTTTGTTATCGATAAGCCTAATCCGGTACCGCCGTATTGCCGCGTTGAAGACGAATCCGCTTGAGTAAATGGAGTAAAAAGTTGACGCAGTTCTTTTTCTGTCATACCTATTCCTGTGTCTGATACTACAAATTTGATCAAAACAGAATTGGCGTTGTTATTATCAATTTTGTCTTTATTAATCAATTGCTGATCTGCTGTCCCAATAATATCTGAATGCGGACTAATTACGTTGACTTTCAATGAAATCATTCCGTTAGTTGTAAATTTAACCGCATTACTCAGCAAATTATCGAGAATTTGTTTTACTCTTTTGCTGTCTCCGACTATTTTTTCCGGCAATGTTTTTTCTATTTCAAGCAAGAATTTTAAACCTTTGTTTTCAATTTCCGGTTTATATTCGTTGACGATTTCATTTATTATTTGTGTTAATGAAAAATCTTTCAGCTGCATTATTAATTCACCGGCTTCAAGTTTAGCGAAATCTAAAATATCGTTGATAATAACGAGCAGCTTTTTGGCGGATAATTCTAACGTATTCACAAATTCGCGTTGTTGTGTATCGAGTTGTGTATTTTGAATCAAATTAGCTATTCCTAGAATTGCATTCATTGGAGTTCTTATTTCATGGCTTACATTAGCGAGAAATTCATTTTTCAATCTTGCTGCATCTTCTGCAACATTACGAGCGTATTGCAGATCGTTTTGAACTTTCCGAATTTGTGTAACATCTATTAGCCATACCATTGCGCCTTTTTCCATGTAGTAATCGGTGTAGAATAAATTTGCCAGCATTTCTTTAGTTTCGCCGCTTTTAGTCCGCATTATTACGTCGCGCCAGTGGATAATTTTATTCTCCAGCAATTCAGCGAATAGATCATGTCCGGCTTGATGATCTTGGAAGAAGTCATAAATATCTTCTTCGCCGTTTACGCCTAAGAAATCTTGCATGAACGGAGTCGAATATCTGATTTTGCCGTCAACAACAATTGAGAAACAAACAGGACTCGAATTGAGTACATCTATCAATAGAATTCGTTCTTGTTCTAGTGCGAATTGTGCTTTCTTTAGTTCCCGCAAGTCCCGAATATATCCTACGACCATAAACACGCCTTTGCGTTCAACCCGCACCAATGTAACTTCAGACGGTAACATTTCACCTGCTGCCGTTTTATGCAGCCATTCAAAAACCATACGTCCCGTTTCAAATGCAGTACGCAGCCGCTCTTTCATAAGCTGCTGTGAGTTCATGCCGTTAGGTTGAATTTCAGGTGAAAATTCCATGAAACGCTCGACAAATTCTTGTTTGTATCTTAAACCGAATAATTTTATTGCTTCAAGATTACAATCTATTAGATTTATATTTTCATCCCAAAAAGACACGCAAAGCGGAGTCGCATCGAGCATAATTTGAGTACGTTCTTCCGCAGCGCGTTCGCGGAAATCGTACAATTGTGTTACCATCGAATTGAACGCTTTAGAGAAATTACCCATAAAATCAACACGCTGTGAGAAATCGCCGATTGCAACTTGTTCTACTTGCCATGCTAAATGACGTAAATTAGCCTGCAATGTTTTCAAATAGCCTGCAACTGCACCTCGAATTTTTATTTCAACATCGAAGTCGCCGCTAGCGAATAAGCGTAGAATCTCTCGTATCTCAAGTATTTCAGAATACATCGTCTCTAAGTCTTTGTTATCAGACTTATCAATTTCAGGAAAAGATTCCTCAAAAGATACCGTACTACGGCCAACCAAAAGTTGACGTAAAATTGTTATTTCGTTTTTCTCAGTATTCGACATGAAAATTTTGCAAGAAGTAACTTGACGCTTCAAGTAAATTTGTATTAATTAAATTTATATACGTATCTGTACAATGAATTTCAACAATACAAAAACGTATGCAGGAAAAAGCATTAATGTTTGCGGGACAATAGGTTTATTTTTCAATCTTTAACTTTCGGTTTTCGTTAAAATAAATAATCGGATGATGTTTTATTCTCAATTTTGACTGTATGACTTCTAAAAAATAGAGACGCAAAGTTGCGGGAATCTGCTGAAATTTTCGTTTGTTACTTTTAAACTGCTTTAATTTGAATTTTCGGTATTTTCGCAAATTATCAAAAATCCGTCAATAAGTACAATACGTTATTTGGATTTTCATAGCAATCGATAATTTAGTTATACACATTGTACGGCGTGACAAAACATAAAATATAACGAAAAGAATACAAATATTCACACAAAATTATTAAAAGAAAAATTAAAAGAAAAAGTTGTAAAAGAATCGGTAACTATAATTCCCGTGCGTTAAAATTCGTCTTGACGTTTGATTTAATAATATTTATGATTTAAAAAATTTATAATATATCAGTGGAATAATTTATTTTTTTCAGGAACGCGGTCGTCTCGACCGCATTTTTAGTTTTGTTTTTTTGACAAGATTTTTAAATGATAAATTAAAAGAATCAAAACTTGAAACAATAGTGATTTGAACTTTAGAATCCGGCTAATCTCCGCATGCGAACTAACCACTATACACTAACCGCTATCCTGTAATCCTGTTTATCCTGTCAAAAAAAATATTCAACTGATATATTACAAAAAATTATATTTCGGTTTTATTCTTTTAATGTAAAAAGAACCAACGAAAAATTTTGTTGAGACGCAAGGTCTTTTGTCTCTGCATATCAGGTTTTATTTTTTGTAACGAAAACCGAATTTTCAAGATAAGAGGAATATATTTATGGTTACTAAATCGTTGTGGTATAAGGATGGTCTCAGATTCGGTTGTACTTCATGCGGCAGTTGTTGCGGCGGCGGACCTGGTTTTGTTTGGGTAACACAAAACGAAATAGAACGGCTCGCAGCAAAATTCGGTATCACACCAGAGCTGTTTGAGAAATTATTCGTTTGGACTGTAAAAGAAGGACACCGAAGTCTGAAAGAATATCCAAACGGAGATTGCGTACTGCTTGATGAAAAAACGAAAAAATGTAAGTTTTATGAAGAACGTCCGATTCAATGTAAAACGTGGCCTTTTTGGGATCAAAATTTAAACAAAAAAATATTTTGGGATTTAATGTCTGAACATTGTCCGGGTTGTAATCGCGGCCGATTGTATTCTTTGGATGAAATTGAAAAACAAAGAACGGCAATTGAATTGTAGTGATAATCAAATTGCCGTTGTAGGTTGAAATTTTTCGTGTAAATTGTTCGTACAAAATTTCACTTTACCTGAATAGAAAAATTGTAATTATTCAGATAAAATTTTGTAATTTACTCATTGTACTTTAAAATTCGGTATTATTTTTTGTAACGAAAAAGGTGACCGTTCACGTATAAAACTAGAATCGCCCTGAAAAGACAGCAGTATAGTGGTTAGTTCGCATGCGGAGCTTAGCACCGATTATAAGTTCGAATCGCTAATCACTATTATTGAGCAAATATCCGATCGCCCTTTCAGGGCTTCGGGGAGGGAGGGAATTGTTACCCGCCCCGAGTGGCATAAGTATCTACACATCTTTTTTGTTAATTTTGGCGATATAACAAAACTAGATAATCAATTGAGTGTCAAAAAAATAAAATAAATATACTAGGTAAATTTTGTAGCGAGAAAAAA
>JAITKS010000099.1 GCA_031278315.1 Planctomycetaceae bacterium
ACATCGTTTGAATAAAACGCCTTCGGGATAATTTGATCCTCAATAATTTTGTCATAAAAATTATCCTGTTACTTTTTTGAAATTGTTAAATATGTTGTCAAGAGAAGCACGAAAAAAAATTAAACATTTTGTAATATACTTTTCATACTTGAAAATTCGGTATTTGTTTTAAACAAAACCAGCCCTGAAAGGTCGATCGGATATTTACTCAATAATAGTGATTAGCGATTCGAACTTATAATCGGTGCTAAGCACCGCATGCGAACTAACCACTAACCACTATACACTAACCATTATATTGCTGTCTTTTTAGGGCGATTCTAGTTTTATACGTGAACGGTCACCTTTTTCGTTACAAAAAATAATACCGAATTTTAAAGTACAATGAGTATATTTACCCAAATCATATTTCTCTGTGTCCTCTGTGTCCTCTGTGTCCTCTGTGGTTAATAAAAACAAAACTAAAGATGCGGTCGAGACGACCGCATTCCCGAAAAAAATAAATTATTCAACTGATATATTACCAAACCTTAAACCTTAAACCTTAAACCTTAAATTACAAATTACAAATTACAAATTTTGTTCTGGTCTTTGCAAGGGGAATAGTATTACTTCGCGTATAGAATTTGTATTTGTTAGAATCATGCAGAGTCTATCGATTCCGATTCCTAGTCCTCCGGCCGGCGGCATTCCGTGTCTTAAAGCGCGGATGAAATCTCTGTCCATTTTAGCCATTGAATCTTCAGCTTTTTGTCCTTCGATTTGCTCTAAAAAAAGTTGTTCTTGCAAGTCAGGATCATTTAATTCTGTGTACGCATTGGCTAACTCCATACTTTGAATATAAAGTTCAAATCGATCAGCGATTTCCGGTTTATCATTAAAACGCTTTGTCAACGGACAAATAGCAGCCGGAAATTCTGTAACAAAAATAGGTCCTTTCAAATTAGGTACAACTTTTATTTCAAAAATTTCATTCTTTATCAAATCGAAATGTTTACCGGCGGTGTCAATATTCAACGCTTTCGCACTTTCTATAACGATGTCTTTATCTTTTGTTGTTGCGATATTTGTGTACTCTGCGATCAAATCATCAAAAGTACGTCTCGCAAACGGCGGAGTAAAATCAACCGTTATATTATTCCATTCAATAACAAACCCCTGATTCGTTGCCCGCAGCGTATTCGTAATAATTTTTTCAGTCAAAGACATCATTGCATTACAATCTCCATAAGCTTGATAAGCTTCTAACATTGTAAATTCGGGGTTATGAGTATGGTCTATTCCTTCGTTTCGATAAACACGTCCGATTTCATAAACTCGTTCCATCCCTCCGACTAACAAACGTTTTAGATGCAATTCCAAAGCGATCCGCATAAATAAAGGCATACTCAAAGCATTATGATAAGTTTCAAAAGGACGGGCAGCAGCACCGCCTGCAATTGTATGCAACGTCGGACCTTCAACCTCGACAAAATTCTCTTCCGCAAATGTTTCACGGACAGATTGTATAATTTTTGACCGCTTTAACATTCGCTCCATTACGCCGTCAGTGTGAATCAAATCCATGTAACGCATTCGGCTGCGCAGATCAGGGTCTGTTAATCCGTGAAATTTTTCAGGCGGAGTTTCAAGCGATTTCGATAAAAAAGTCAACTCGACAGCCGCAATCGATAACTCACCCGTGCGCGTTACCATCAACGTGCCTTCAACGCCGATTATATCACCAAGATCAAAACATTGTGCAAGTTCCCAATATTTCTCACCTACTTGTTTCGCACCAATTAGAATTTGTATTTTGCCTGTCCAATCCCATAAATCTATAAAAATTAATTTACCCTTTTTACGCTGCAACATTATTCGACCAGCAGCACGAACCTGAATACCTTCTTGATGAGATTGAGACTCCGGCGAACCCGATATCGATTCTTTCGTGTCTGTAGAATTGTCGGTCGAAGGATTAGTTGCAGCAGGATTAGTTGTTGCAGAATTAGTTGTTGCAGGATTAGTTGCAGCAGAATTAGTTGCAGCAGAATTAACAGGATTAGTTGTTGTTTCCGATGTTTTTTCCTCTTTAACTAAACTCACTGCTAAACTGCGAATATACGAAATAGATTGTTGCCGATCAAATCGCTTGCCCCATGGATCGAAACCTAAATCTTTAATTTTGCGTAATTTTTCGCGGCGTGCTGCTTCAAGCACCGCGCCTGTTCCAGCAGTTTCGCCGCCAACTTGATTACATGAATTGTTATCTTTGTTATTTTCTTTTTCTTTTTCTTTTGACATAAAAATAATTTTGTTAATTGTGTGATATTACATTTATTTTTTACATTAGACCCAAAAAAGTAATAATGTAAAAAACGAATTATTCAACTGCGGTATTACGTTTTTTATTTTGCGTCGATAATTTCGGTACGAAATAAATCGGCGATTTTTTTCACTAGCGGATTGTTTGCTGCCGATTCAAAAATTGCACGGCTCTCTTGCGAAGTCCGCGATTGTACAGGACTCGATTTTGCAGCCTGCTTTATTTCCTCGTGAACTAAACGTAATTGAACGTTTCTGCCTACAGTTTGACATAACGCTGCTCTCAATCTTGGTAATTCACGTTCGCAATATTCTTTTGTTGATAAATTTTGAAAAACGACAACAAACGTTTCCGGTTTCACAAATTGAACCCGCAAGAAAATTGCCGCCGAAGACCCTAAAATTCCTGCAACGGAATCAGTCGCATTACGCCAAATTTCTGTCGCTTTGTCCGAATCAATTTTATTCAACTCGACCAATGACCACACTTTCGGCGAAACAGTTTCTAATCCCGTTGTTGATAAATCAGTCTGACTTTCAGATTTCGTTGTCTCATTTTTTAATTTCGGACTTGCAGTTTTTTCTGTTGATTTAATTTCTGTTATGACTTGCCGCGTCGGGTCTGAAATTTTCACACCGACATTAGCTTGACCCCTCAAACCCGATGCCGATTGAACAACCCGCCGCGCTGATTTTACAGTTTCACCCGATAAAACAGCATTATTCTCAACCGGTAAATTGATCTGAATTTCACCCTTACGCAATTTGTCCAACAAGACCGAAATCATCTGAAAATTATCAAGATATGCAATTCTCACTAACGCTAATTCTACTAGAACCCGCGTTTGTGTATTGTATCTCATCCTGCTGTAAGTTTGATCCAAAATTTGAATAGCCGCTAAAAGACGCTGGATTCCAAATGTGTTCGCAAGTTTACTAACTTTTTCAAATTGATTCGGCGTACAAAAAATCATCAACTGCGCTTTACCGCCCGAAACAACAACTAATAAATCTCGAAAGAATCCAATCATTTGCTCAATTAATACAGTCAAATCGACACCTTCCGAAATTGCTTTGTCAATATCAACAAAAATTTTAGCAGTATCACAAGCCGAAATAGAATCTAACAACTGAAAAAGTAATTGATCGTTTGCCGTTCCTAACATATTGTGAACATCTTCCAAGTTGATTCTTTGCGGTGCAAACGAAAGCAATTGCTCAAGCAAAGATTGTGCATCCCGCATCGAACCGGCAGCCCGCCGCGCAAGTAACTCAAACACACCTTCTTCAGCCGTTATGCCCTCGTTTGCAGCAATTTCCGATAAATGCTGAGAAATATTTTTTATGTCAATTCCGGCAAAATCATATCGCTGACAACGCGATAAAATCGTAATCGGAATTTTAGACGGCTCAGTCGTACAAAATATAAACTTGACATGCTCAGGAGGCTCTTCAAGAATTTTCAAAAGCGCATTAAATGCCTCACGCGTCAACATGTGAACTTCATCAATTATGTAAATTTTATATTTAGAACGACTCGGACAAATCGACGCACTCAATCGAAGTTGTCTAATCTCATCGATTCCGCGATTACTCGCACCGTCAATTTCAAGAACATCAATATCTTCGCCCGTGCTGATTCCAATACAACTATCACATACACCGCAAGGTTTGCTCGTTGGTCCGGTAACACAATTTAACGATTTAGAAAATATACGCGCAGTCGATGTTTTACCAACTCCGCGCGCACCCGTGAAAAGATAAGCATGACCAATTCGACCTGTTGAAATCGCATTCGCCAAAGCTTGTGAAATATGAGTTTGACCAACAAGCTCGGCAAATGTTTTAGGTCTGTAACGCCGCGCTACAACTTGGTAACTCGCCGAAGTCAACGAATGATCCGAGTCGAATTTATCAGTCAATTTATCAGTCAATTTATCAGACAATTTATCAGACAATTTATCAGTCAACTTATTCGGTAAATCGTCCGGCGAATCATCTGAATTATCCGGTGAATCATCCGGCAACTTATCAGCTTTTTCTGTTGATTGCTCTGTAGAATTATCAATTAAATTATTGGCTAAATTATCGGAAGAACGATTAGACAACGTTTTAGCATTGCGTTCAGTTTTTATGTCTGCCGTTTGATTTTTAGGTTTCTCGATAATTTCATCATCGTCGTCGTCGAATCCGATATTGAGTCCGGCAGTTTCAACTAACTTCTCTCGTTTGTTTTTTTGTGCAGCCATCGTTTTTTATTCTTTCTGATTTAATCTGTTTACACGTAATTAAAATTTACGCATAGAATATAAGTATAAAAAAATAACCGTTCACCGAATTTTTTTATTTTGTGAACGTTCATGTTTGTAATGTATCAGCGGATTTTTTTCGTAACAGTCTATTTGACATTTTGATTTAATTTTTTTAACTCGAAATATCACCGCGAAATATCACGAAACACACAAAAAGAGTTTTAAATAATTTTCGTGTATTTCGTGTTAAAAAATTTTACTCGTCACAATCGTAATATACGGAATTTCCACTGATACCGCTGATATATTACTCCCGCAATTTTATATTACGTTTTTAGAAATTCTCACTATATATATTCTCTCTATATTCTCACTATATATATACTCTATACATAATCATACTCTGCATGAGTGAGAATTTCCGATATATCCGTTATCCGTGCGTGATATATTCACCACACACGGACTTCACACGGAATCAATTTTTACTGATTTTCTTTATCAAATGCGCCGTCAAAAGCTAACGTGCTGGGCGAGAAATCAATTTTTTTAACGAATTTTGCGGCTTCGGTTGCACCAAATTCGCGTTCCATTCCCATATCTTCCCACTCGACAGAAAGCGGACCGTTGTAACCGATATTGTTTAACGCTCTTATTATTTCTTCAAAATTTACAGCGCCGTGTCCGAGCGATCTGAAATCCCAGCCGCGTCTGTAATCTCCGAAGTTCAAATGAGAAGCTAAAATACCGGTTTTACCGTTTAATGTAACGATTGCGTCTTTCATGTGTACGTGATAAATCCGATCCTTAAATTTGTACAAGAATTCAACGGGATCAACACCTTGCCAGATCAAGTGTGAAGGGTCAAAGTTGAATCCGAATTCAGGCCGATAATTTAATGCTTCGAGAGCACGTTCTGCGGAGTAGAAGTCGAAAGCGATTTCAGTCGGATGTACTTCGAGAGCGAATTTTACACCGCATTCACCGAACACATCAAGAATCGGGTTAAATCGATCTGCCAGCAGTTTGAAACCGTCGTCGATCCAGCTTTGCGGAACGGGCGGGAAAGAATAGAAGTAAGCCCAAATACTCGATCCTGTGAAACCGGTAACTACGCTTACGCCGAGTTTTTTTGCTGCTCTTGCTGTATCTTTGTATTCATTTGCTGCTCTTTCGTTAACTCCGGCAGGATTGCCGTCGCCCCAGATATAATCCGGCAACACAGATTTATGACGTGAATCAATCTGATCGAGAATCGCTTGTCCAACAAGATGCGATTGTACCGCCCAGATACTAAGCCCGTTTTGGGTTAAAATTTCACGTCTTTGGGCGCAATAATCGTCTTCTTTAAGTGCTCTTTGGACATCGAAAAGTTCGCCCCAACATGCGAGTTCGAGTCCGTCGTAACCAAAGCTTTTAGCTTTCGGTGCGAGTTCGGCAAGTTTAAGATCAGCCCATTGTCCTGTAGTAAGTGTAACAGGTCTTGACATTTTATAGTCTCCTTTGATTTAATTTGATGGTTGTTAGTTGTAAAGTTTTAGTTGAATTGTTTTTTTGTAACGTTAATTAGTAAACGTTACGTTGAGGGTTAAATTGAAATAATTCACAATTGATTTCAAACGAGTCTTAATTTAATTTTTTGGTTTGACAATTGTAAATTTTAACTTGTCTGATTTTAATTTTACATTTATTGAATTTTATTTTTTATCTGAATTTAATTTTCTGTGATCACCGATTTCGGGTGTTTTCGGATGCGTATCGGGACCGAAATAACGTAAAGCGACAAGAGGTTCACTTCCGGTATTTTCGACAGTGATACCATTTTTCGCAGCTGTTGCGGTAACGAATAATTCGTCGTTTGGTTCTTCACCGTAGTTAATCATAACCGGCGTATCGACAGTCAGTCCGCCGACTTTACCATGACCTTGTACTAAAATCCAACCGCTTGCACCGTTATCGTTTAGTGTACATTTAAAACCGGGCAAAACTGTGATCTCTTTTGCTGAAAATAATTGTTTACCGTCTATTTTTCCGTAAGTAATCCATTTATCGGTATAACCTTCGCCTGATTGTTTTTCGTCAACAATTGGTTCGACATAATTTGAATTTTTGAAATACGGATCAACATTTTTCTCCCAGTCGAGCATACTTATGATGTAATCGAGGTCTTGATGTTTTTCTTTTGGAACATCTTTTACTAGCCAACTCCATTCAACTTGTCTTCCTTCGTTTAAGGATTGGAAACTTCCGAAAACGTCTGATCCCCATTGCGGCTCATAAGTACAAAGCGATCCCGGCGCATGCAACACACCGGCAGGAACGACCCAACCGGTTCCGCGTTTTAGTCTGTATGCTTTTGAGAGATCAATAATGCCGTTATCGCCTTTGTTCCAGTTTTCAAGACATCTTTTAACGTCGTCTTTTGTTGTACCAGGTTCGAATCCCATGAAAGTATAGTCGAAATGATTTTCAGCAGCGTTAAGTTGAGGCGGGAAGTAATAAGCTTCCGGCTTACCTTCTTGACCAACAAGTTTAGCGTGTTCTTCACGCTGATGAATGTGATGAAAGATAGGTCCGAGATTATCAAAGAATTTTGAATAAACCGGCCAGCGTTTATATTTCTCCCAAATATTTTCGCCTACGGCGGAACCTTTTCCTTCGCTGACTGCGTCTCGCAGTAGGAATTTTTGACCGTTAAATTTAACGTAACTTAAACCTTCGTCTGGTTGTCTTCCCGGATTTCCTGCTTCGGTTGTGCTTGAGAACCAACGTTCATTTATTCCGCCTCGATCAACGCCGAGAGCGTACCAATCGGTTGGTGCTAATTTTATGCGTCTGCCGGGCTGCATAAACACGCGCGGCACCCATGCAGGCGTAAGACGAAGAATACCTTGACCGGCATTCATTGCATCTTGAAATATTTTGTTGACATTATCGCTTGTAACTGCAACAGAGCGACAACAACATTGACAATTGCTTTTAGTCATATTACCTCCAAAAAAATTGTAATTGGGAAACCTCTAATAAATCCGTTTGGCTGAATACGAATTTTGTTTTACCGAAATTCATTGTATGATATGTCTATTAGCGGTAACCGTTGTTTTAAACTTTTTTCACTTGAATTTCCGGTTCGAGCTGCTGCCTGATTATTAGGGATTCAGGTTTTTAATGAATAGCTCTTACATTGCCGAAATTCATAGTACGATGCGTATATTCAAAACGTATTCAAAACGACTAATCGTTTTTACGTTTACAATTGCCGGCGAGAATAATCTCAACGGCAAAACGGGCGGCAATTCTATCACTTGAAATAAACAATGAAAAGTAGGGGGAAAAAAAGAGTTTTAAACTACTCTCAATTGATCTTTCCGCAGCAATTGCAATTCACAGCGCAAGACATATTTTTTTATTAACCACAGAGAACACAGAGAACACAGAGAGAGA
>JAITKS010000139.1 GCA_031278315.1 Planctomycetaceae bacterium
AAGAAAAAGACTCTTCCCAAACTTGCGCGGACGTATAAATAACTGATTGCGATTCGACTCTTTTTCCAGCATCTCGATATAACGCGTCTTATCAACATAAGCATAGTTGTTGAGTATAATATCTTGAAAATTTGAATTGCTGTAAGGCAATATCTTTGTATTTTTATTTTCGTTCATAATAATATTTTGTTAATGTTTTAAAAAATTATAAAATTTCCGTTATTTCAAATTTGTCTTTACCGATAAAGACAATCGCGGCGGCTTTTAAGTTGGGGCGATCTTTTATTCGGTCGGTGTTGATATATTTGTCGATTGGCGTAAATGTATATAGTACGATACATATTTTTTTGAAATACGAAAAACATGAAAAAAAATAAATAGACAAAAAAAATGAAATAAAATTTTTCGTAATATATCAATTGAATTTTTTCGTAACTGTCTATTTTGACATTTTTGTTTTAATTTTTTTTAATGATTTTTTAATGATAATGTGTTTATTTTCGTCAAACTTTATTTTTATCTAATTTTCAAATTCATAACCCCAAAAAAATTGAAAAAACAAATATTCTACTGATATATTAAAACGTGAACTGTTACTAAATTTTTATAATAGACTTTCAACTAATAGACGCATTTTTCTTAATTCGGACATTGGTTCTATGTTTGGCAGTTCTGCTAAATCTATACAAAGAGTACGTCTGTAATTGACTTTGTTCAATTGAATAACAAGACGTCCAAATTCCAAAACACCCTGACCAATTCTAACTTGAAATTGCGTCGGCGTTGTATCTCTTAATCTTACATGACAAACTTGGTCTAAAATCATGTCGTAATCAACAGGCTTGGCATGATTGAAAATATAATGACTTGGATCAAGCGTCACACTTAACCCCTTGACACTCTTACATAAACTGCCTACCGTACTCGGATTTTCTGTAAGCCGTCCTGATTCGGTCAACAATCCGACTAAAACACCATTGCTGACCGCTATTCGAATCAGTTCCCTTAACCGCTCGACCTCTTCATTATAAGGAGTTCCCACCTCCGAAGAACGTACCGTCATCACTACTACTTTTATCGCTTTCGCAAAATTACATAGAACTTTAAAATAGTCAAAATAATTCGGCGAGGACGGCTCAGATTCATAAAAAATACTAATCGGAGATATTCGACGTAAAGACCGACAAGTCTGCACATAAATATCAAACTTGTCTGCAATATCTTTCGGGGTAATTATTCCCTCTTTACTAACAGATATTTCCGCATTCACAAATTCCAAATCAGCAAGACGATCAAACACCTCATACGGCGTACTATCGGGAATACAAGCGGTTGACGCAGCAACGATCACAATATAACTCCTAATTCAAATTACTACCATTTAATTATCCGGTAACTTTTCTGTTACAATAAAACATTACGTTTATGTTTTATATTACAGTATATTCCGGCGTTCAATTCAAACCAAAACAAATCAGTAAATTTCACATAATTTATAGAATAAAACTTATACACACTCACAACAAATTTCACAAACCAAAATTTCACAGACCCCAAAAAGATCAAAGGATCAAAAGCTATTTAACTATTCGCATATTAATTTACAGTTATAATTATCGATTGTTTAACTAGCTAATCATAAAGCAAACTCTTATGCTTTGAAATTCCGAAATTCATTGTTCGAGCGTATATTATCCAATATTTAAAATTGTAAATAATCACAATTTTGAAACGGAATAAGCTCATCTACTAAATTTGAGGGATAGTAATTGTAATCGAAAATTATAAACTGTGAATAGCCGTAAAAAATAATAATCGTAATATATCAGTGGAATTTTTGTTTTTCAAATTTTTTTGGATTATGAATTTTACAACTAACCTTATTTTCAACCTAATTTTTCCGATTTTTTTATTAACCACAGAAAAGACAGAGAAAGAATATTTTGTAATTTTAGATTTTAGATTTTAATTTTTCTTGTTTATTACGTTTTCAGTAAACGTTCACGGAATGTTTAATTTTTTAAACATGAAACACTCAAAATTACACGAAAAACACGAAAAAAATTTTTAGATAATTTTTCGTGTATTTCGTAATCTCGTAATCTCGTTATTTCGTGTGTTTCGTATAAGGTTGTTTAGTTAAAAAAAATAAGGTGAAAAATAAAATTAGTTAAAAACTAACTTGAAACTTTTGAGAAATTTCACTGACTATATTACTAATAATCGTTTCCCGTATAAAAATATCATTACTTGCAGTTGACTTTTTTTTGTGTAGAATTGCCGCCAATCTTTTACAGTGTACTTTTTACATTTGGCGATCTGCTTTGTTATAAATTTGCAGACAGTGTTTCGTACTTGAAATTTCAGTATATTTCATAATCGAATCAAAAAACAAAATTTAACAAGTGAAAAGTATAATTGCAAAAAAACAATTGGTAAGTCAACGTAAATCAACATTTTTTTTCATGGCAAATAAGAACAATATATTACTAAAATAAAAACTAAAAACGCAGAATAATTGTTCATTTCAATTTCCATTTCCATTTCAATTTCTAACAATAATAATGACAAATATAGATACCGATAAATTAAAAGAAGTCCAAGCAGCTATTCCTCACCGTGAGCCTTTTCTTTTTGTAGATGAGATTGTCGAGTGTGATGATAAACATATCATTTGCAAGAAAAAATTCACAGGTGAAGAAGATTTTTTTCGAGGTCATTATCCTGGTGCGCCTCTTGTTCCTGGTGTGCTTCAATGCGAGGCTGCTTTACAAGCTGGTGCTATTCTACTGACACGAATTTTTGATGAAGAAAAAATGACAGGCAGAATGCCCGTCGTCGCAAAAATTGGAGAAGTAAGATTCAAACAAATGATAAGACCGGGTGATGTCATTTTCATTGAAGTTAAATTTCGTGAAAAAATGACCGGCGTATATTTCCTACGAGCAAAAGTTACAAAAAATGATAAAACATGCGTACAATTCGATTTCGCATGTGCTCTAACTGACTCTATCGACGGCTCTGGAGTAAAGTAAGTTAAGAAGTTAAGCAGTTAAGAAGTTAATACATTTATTCAACGCGGATAAATCAATTCAAAGTTCAAGATAAATATAAAAGGTAACTTCTAAAAACTAATATTAGGAGGAACGCAAGCGTCTCGTCTGTACTGTTTTGGTACAAAAAACGCTTAAATATGCGGTCGAGACGGCTGTGTTCCTTCTAACAATAAATTTTTACATTAGGTTTTTAGAAATTAACAAAAGTGAATATTTATTTTGTTGTTTTTTTGTTTGATACAATATTTTTTGTTGATGTACGAAACAATAATGGGAATTTCTAAAAATAAATTTTTACATGATTTTTTAGGATTTCTTTTTTTTATTTTTTAATTTGAAAATGTCAATTTTGATTGTCGGCGGAGCTGGTTATATTGGTTCTCATGTGAACAAGTATTTGAATAGAGAAGGTTATGACACTGTTGTTGTTGATAATCTTTGTAAGGGTCATCGAGAGAGTGTACGTTGGGGCGAGTTCTTGCAAGGTGATATTGGCGATATTGATTTTATGAACGAAGTGTTTTCGTCGCGTCGAATAGAGGCTGTGATGCATTTTGCGGCTTTTGCGTATGTCGGCGAATCGGTAATTATGCCGGCGGAGTATTATAAAAATAATGTAGTCAAAACAATGACATTGCTTGATTCAATGATGAACAATGGAGTGAATAATTTTATATTTTCTTCAACGTGTGCGGCTTTTGGCGAAGCTGTAGAGATTCCGATAACAGAATTTCATGTTCAGAATCCGATCAATCCGTATGGTTTTACGAAGTTAGTAGTGGAACGGTTATTGAAAGATTATGATCGAGCGTATGGTTTACGTTCTTGTATTTTTCGTTATTTTAATGCGTCGGGAGCTGATCCGGAAACGGAAATAGGCGAATGGCATGAACCGGAGACTCATTTGATACCGATAATTTTTGAAACGGCAACGGGCAAGCATCAAGCGGTAAACATTTTTGGTACCGATTATCCGACTACAGATGGAACTTGTGTAAGAGATTATATTCATGTTTATGATCTTGCCGAAGCGCATAAGCTTGGAATGGAACGATTGATTTCAACTGGTATTTCTGATCATTACAATTTAGGTTGCGGAAAGGGGTTTTCGGTCAGAGAGATAATAGATATTGCCGGTAAAGTTACAGGAAAAGCAATTAAAACGTCAGAGGTTAAAAGACGAGAAGGTGATCCTCCTGTATTGATCGGTTCGATGCAAAAAGCCGAATCGTTATTAAAATGGAAACCGCAATTCTCTCTGGAAGATTCAATTTCAACCGCATGGAAATGGTATCTGAAAAAAGAAAAAATATAATCAATCAGTGGAATATTTTTTTCAATTTTTTTTGAGCGGGCGTATAAATTTTAAAACTAACCTTATTTTCAACCTTATTATTGAAAAAATGATTTTGAAAAATTGTTAAATCTAAAATCGCAAATCTTAAATTTTAAATCTTAAATTTTAAATCTTAAATCTTAAATTTTAAATTCTCTGAAATATTACTATAGTTTTTTTTTCTTGATGAGTGTCTGGACATTTAATTTTATTTTTGTACACTATTTCAGATCGTGAAACTGTCATTGGATTCTTTGTGATCTTTATGACAAGTTTGTTTACAAAAATTAAAAGAAAAACATATTCGGTTCGTACTATAAATTTCGTTGGAATATAAGATCTACTCGTAATCTCTATTTTCCCGATAAACAACATGCGGTTCTAAACGAAAATTCAAGTATGAAAAGTTTGAAAGGAGTTCTTTATGACTCAACAAAACAATCGTAACAATAAAAAAGCAGCTTGCATTAGCCGCCGCGAATTACTCGCAGCAGCCGCAATAACGACAGTTGCCCCGATGTTTATTCCCTCCGCTGCACTTGGACGTGATTCCCAAGTTGCACCGAATGAACAAATTCCGTTAGCAATGATCGGTTACGGAAATCGCGGTAACGAAATCATTAAAGGTTTTCGCGATTTACGCCGCGGTTTTCGCGCTATCGCTTTCGCCGATTGCCGCGCCGATAGACGTGAATACGCAAAACGTGATACCGATCAACACTACAAAAACTCAGACAGCAAAGTTTACGAAAAATATGAAGATATACTCGCACGTGACGATATCGACGTAATTGTTATCACAACACCTGATCACTGGCACACGAAAATTGCTGTCGAATCATGTAAAGCAGGTAAAGATGTTTTCAGCGAAAAACCTTTAACTCATACTCCAATGGAAAGCCGAGAAATTGTCGCCGCAGCAAGAAAATATAATCGTGTCTGTTCAAGCGGTTCGCAACGTGTTTGGGAAGATTACGGACACAAAATGGTAGAAATCGTTCAAAGCGGTGCTATCGGTGAAGTCAAAGAAGCATGGTTCTCGACGAATCACGAAGGTAAAGATTGTTACTTACCGGCTCAAGAAATCCCCAATGGTTTTGATTGGGACCGTTGGTTAGGTCCAGCACCATGGCGGCCATATAATTCAGAACGGTGCAGCGGAAATTACGGCGGAGGTTGGAGACGCTGGTGGGATTACGGAAATGGATTCTTCGCCGATTGGGGCGCACATCGGCTCGGAGGTATCCTTTATATTCTAGGAATCGACGATCAAGAACCGATTGAAATGTTACCGCCAAATTGTGAAGAGAATCCGCAGGATTGTGTCGTCTATATATACAAAGGCGGAATAAAAATTTATCACACGCGGGAAAGAAGCAATATGCCGCAACACGACGTTACTATCGTCGGATCGGAAGGAACTATAAGCAGCCGGAATCTCGGTAATTTCAAACCAATCGGAACTACAAACGTTAGACGATACAGCGGAGGTACTCGAAATATTCAAGACGACTTCTGCTACTGCGTGAGAAATAGACTGCGGCCGTTCCAAGACTTCCTATACGGTGCCGCAACAGCTACTGCTTGTCAACTCGCAAATATTGTCGTAAGAGTAAAACGTCCGCTAAAATGGGACGCCGAAAATACCGCTTTCATAAATGACGAACAAGCAAATAGATTTGTCGTCAAACCAAAAAGAGGTCCTTACGAAATAAATAGTTGATAATCAGATTGTTCTTGAATTTGAATTTCACAAGTCGGCACAAATTGTCACAAATTGTACACGTATCATAATGAATTTCGGTGATATAAATACTACTCAACTACTCATCAAAAACTGCTTTCCAATTAAATAAGCAGACAACTGCCCGAACCAAAAATTAATGTGAGAGCAGTTATATGAGAGCAGTTTAAAATTTAGAATGTCACCGATTTATGTTACTGATTTATGTTACTGATTTATGTCACCGATTTATGTCACTGATTTCAAACTTGTGTCCGATTTGTGTTGAATATTGTTGTTGGTTGAACCGACAAAAATTAAATCCGTGTATAAAGCCGTTAAAATTTGCGCAATGAAAAATTTCCATTTGAAAAATTTCCATTTGAAAAAATTTCTTTGCAATTTTTCTGACGGCATTAAATATAAAATTGAAACTAAACCCAAAACTATAAAAATAAAAATGAAAATTAAATTTAAAATGTTTGCTGCTGTCTTGTTGACGGCAGTAATTTTTACAGGAATCAATATTAAAGCGTCGGAAATTTCGGACAAATTTAATGAATTGATTTCTGGTATCGGTGCGGCAAATTTATCTGATCGTGAGAAATCACAAAGCGAGTGGAAATCGATTTGTCTCAAAAGCAGTAACAATTCCGATAAACGGAATGAAGCAGTCAAGTTGATGACTGAGTATCTTCAAAAAGAGAATGTAAATGGCGAAACTGCTATTACATTTTTATCTTTACTTGGACTGCTTGGAGATTCTAGTACTGTTCCGGCTATTCAAAAATTTCTTGGCAACATTGAAATTAAATTTGTTGACGAAACGTTGGCAAAAGAAGGCCGTAAATTGATTCTCGACGAAGCTGTCCGTGCGTTAGCGAGAATACCCGGCAAGGAATCGGCTGCCGCTTTGAGTTCGTCGAATAGTATTTATGCCCGCAGCGGTCAAATTGCACACGATAAAAAACGCAAATGGGAAATCAGTGCTGAAACAAAAATGCCGATGGCAATTCCTTACGCGGCACAAAAAGATGTTGACGAGTATATTAGTAATTTCAAATCGCAAAATGATATTGTCAAAACACAGATTATTGTTAATCTCGGTGTACGCGGCGACGGGAAATATTTAGACCTGATCAAACAGTCAATAAATAGCGAAAACAACGAATTACGCAAAGCAGCAATCGCGGCAATTGTTAAACTTAATTCAGATAATATCATCGAACCGTTAATTGAGTTGCTTTTGAGTAACGATGAAACTTCAGCACGGGCAGCAATAAATTCGCTTTCGACTTTGTCAAGTAAAGATGTAGATGCGAAATTGATTAAACTCGCCGGAACAGAAAATGATGCAAAACGTTTAGAACGTATTAGTGAAATTCTTACTAATCGCAAGACAGCAGCATTTTTGCCCGTGATTTTTGAAAGACTTAAAGCAGGTACTGTACCGAATCGCAAAGCGTTTATTTCTAATGCAGCGAAAATTGCAACCGCTGAAAAAATTTCCGATTTCATCGATTTATGGTTAGTAATTTCAGACCGTAATGAAAAAATTGAACTGGAAAAAATAATCGCCGGATTTGCCAAAGGCGACGCAACTGCTGTACTTGCAAAAGTATCATCAGACAGCAAAGTTAATAAATATTCGCTGCTAGGACGAATCGGCGACCCAAAAGCGTTACCGGAATTTCAAAAAGCATTAAAAGAATCCTCAACAGAAGCATTTGAAGGAATTAGAGAATGGCCAGACGCAACTGTTGCAAACGAACTTTTGAATATTGTCAAAGGTAAATTAGGAGCGTACCCGCAAAATGATAAAGTGAATGCGTTACGTTCTTATATTCGTGTGATTTCATTACCGCAAGATAAATTGAAAATCAATGCAACGGTTGAGGAACAAGCCGATATGCTGATTAGTGCTTTTGAATTAGCAACTCGTGACGATGAACGAAATTTAGTTATTCAGCGGCTTGGTGCTGTACGTCATGTTAAGTCTTTGAATTTTGCCGTTTTGCAAGTTGGCAATGATAAATTATTCCAATCGGCGGTCAAGTCGATTCTTGAATTATCACATCATGCCGCGTTAAGACGAGAAAATCCTGAAATATTCAAAGCAGCTTTGAAATTAGTTTTAGAAAAAGAAAAAGACAAAACTCTAATAGACAGAGCCAATAGTTATTTAAGAAATTTCTAAAAAAACATGAGAAAAGTAATATAGAGACACAAGACATTGTGTTTCTATATTACGGTCTTTTTTTGTAACGAAAAATGTAACCGTTCACGCATAAAAATAAATACGCCCTGAAAGGCGGTAAGAATTAGTGGTCAGTGGTTAGTTCGCATGCGGAGATTAGAACGGAATCTAAAGTTCGAATCACTAATTGCTATTATTGATCCAATATCCGATCGCCCTTTTAGGGCTTCGGTTTGAAATCGTAATATTTCAGTTGAATATTTGTTTTTCAATTTTTTTGGTTTATGAATTTTTAAACTAACCTTATTTTCAACCTTATTTTTCCGTAACGTAGAGATACAACGCCTTGTGTCTTTACATATCAGGTTTTATTTTTTGTAACGAAAAAGGGTAAACGTTCACGCATAAAAATAAATACAGAAAACGAAAACCAAAAATTTAAGTAAAAGTAATTTCAAATACACGAAAAACGTTATCGGAAATTAAAGTGAAATCAGTTTAACAATCGGAGATTGAGAAATGTCTAATATATCATTTGAGTATTGGGGCAACTATCGTATATTGAATTTAATAAGCTCCGGTCAATCGAGCCGCATTTATCAGGCGTATGATGACCAAAACCGGCAGGCTGTATGCATCAAGACATTGCTAGATAAAACTGCAAAAGATAAAGAACAAATTCAAATTCTAAAGCAAGAATATGATATAGCAAAACGGTTAAATCACCCTAAACTAATACGAGTTTTCTCATTTGGATGGCAACGCGATGTTCCGTATATCGTGATGGAATGGTTTGCCGGCTCTAATTTGAAATCATTGATTAATCGCGGATATAGCCAATATTGTGATCAGATAGAACAAATTGTATTTAACATGATTGATTCACTTTCACATTTGCATTTATCCGGCTGGGTACATAGAGATATTAAACCGGACAATTTTTTATTTGATACTAAAAACAAAGAACTAAAATTAATAGACTTTGCAATAACACGAAAAAATGTTACAGGCTTTTCACGATTTTTTACAAGACGCTCTCAACCTCAAGGAACAGGAAGTTATATGCCGCCGGAACAAATTAAAGGATTACCGCCCGAATTTTCAGCAGATATTTATAGTCTCGGATGCACTATTTACGAACTCTTGACTATGAGATTACCGTTTTCTGGAGATAGTATGAACGATTTGTTGAAAAAACATCTCTCAGCACCAATGCCTAATGTTATTTCACGAAATAAAAATATTACAAAAGAATTTAATAATTTATTGAAAACTATAACATCAAAATCAGCAAAAGATCGACCTAACAACGCAACTGAATTATTAAGAATTATTCAAAAAACAAAAATTTTCCAAAACCCGCCAAAACCTGAAGACATCGTATAATCAAAGAAATTTAAGCGAATTTCTAAAAATATCATTTCATAGAACACAAATTTCTCTTAAAAGTTATTTGTTCTACCGCCGTGATCGAAACGCTAGAAAACATATTTCATATTGCAATTATAATAATGAATTTTCCTATTAAAAAAAATTTCTTTCTCGTCAATTTTTTCAAATCCTAATCGGGAATAGAACGAAACATTTTCCGGTAATTGGGTCGTCAAACCTAATAAATGACCATTCGTTTTCGTATTACGTAACTCATTCAAACAACTTTTAACGGCAAAAGAACCAATCCCTTTACCTTTGTATTCTTTTTTTACAGCAACCATTGACAAATAATCATATTCCTTTGATTTTACGGCTTTGGTCAAAATCTTTTTATTGTAATTTTCCAAACTGAGCATTCGGTACAAAGCAGAGAACCCGAATCTGTAAATAAATTTATGTAACCCTGCTTGTCGATAATCGCTAAAAGTTCTTTTTGTCCCGCTAGGAGGAATTAATGTCAATGTCCCTACTATTTCATTTGAATTTTTTTCTTTGACAATTTTAGTTACTATTTGACGCCGATTGAGCAAAAATAAATCTGTTTCAAATAACCAAATTAAACCTTCCCGCAAATTCGTTGGATTAAATATCGAAGAATAAACAGGATTGGTTTCAAATGCATCAGTTAAGAGATTGACAATTTCATTTATCTCACGCATTTGCATTTTTTCGATATAAAAATTGTTCAAGCCGATCATTTTATTCGGACACAATTTCGACTCGCTCATATTATTTGTACCAGATTCTGCCTGCATTTCCTGATTCATTAAAAATTCTGATCAAGTCTGATTTTTTGAAAGGTTGATATTTGACGGTCTCTTGGACTACTAAGTTTTTTTGGTGAATCGTTTAGTTCTGAAAAATAAGGTGAAAAATAAGATTAAAAAATAAGGTTAGTTAAAAAAGAAATTTGAAACCTCTGATAAATTTTACGAAAATTTTTTAAACACGAAACACACAAAAATCACGAAATACACGAAAAGGAGTTGTTTATGATTTTTCATGTTTTTTGTGTTTTTCACGTGTTTCGTGATTTAAAAAATAAATGCGAACTAATCACTAATCACTAATCACTAATGATCGCAATCAGAAAGTCTCGGCGTTACGTTTTCCTGAATCGTCGATGCCCTCGACAATTATTTGTGAATTGCCGACAGTTATTAAGGATAATCTGTAAGATTCGCCAGACGTTTCTAACACAATATGACGCAAAATTGCATGCAGTATTTTGGGTGATTTTACGTTTCGCAACCGATCTACATCTGCAAGCGTTTTAACAACATTTCCGCCGTTTCGTCCGCCGTCTTCGATACGATGGAAATTGAAATTATTCGGGTCGGGTGTAAGTATTCGCCACGCATGAGAATGTCCGCTTACTGAAAAATCAATATTAAACGTGTTTGCCTTATCTTTGAATCGCCGTTTCAAATCGGCATGAGCCTCATCTTGTGACGTGGTGAAACCGGAATCGTGCATCAGTACAATATTGTTTACAGAAACATCCGGAGCCGGCAAACTCTCAAACCATTCGACTTGCTCGGCAAAATACGGCACCATATCATAAAAGCCGTCGTGTTCCCATTGATCGGAGTCTTCACTTTCAGCCGTATCAAATATAGTAAAAAGATTGTTGCCTCGCCGCACCTGATAATACATATTTGTCAACCCGATTTTACGTCCTAAATCTTCAATTTTTTCGTTACTGCGAACCTCGTGATTGCCGCGTACAAAAATAGCCGGAATCTCGCCTTTCGTCAATTTGAACGCACCGCCTAGAATATATTTGATAACCTGTTGCTCGTTGACATAAAAATCTGCATAATCGCCGTTAAGAACTACAAGATCGGCGTTTTGTCCTAGCGGTTCTAAATGACTTGCAACAGCGTCCAACAATGAAATCCGATTATGCCAGTCGGAAGCAACAATGATTTTCGGTTCATCAACATTGGTCGTATTTTTTAACGTATAAGTTTTTGTATTGATCGTTCTGCCCAATTTTCCGCCGTAAGCAAGACGCTCAACAACGAATGTTGCATGAGCAGTATATTGATTTCCGTCCAATTCGGAACGCGGAATTTTCACCGCATGTATTTTTCCAATAGATTTATAACCTGCTTCATTCGCATAAACGGTTTTTAATTTTCCGTTACTAGTATAGGTAACATAAGCCTGCGCATTGACATTTGTTGCAAATACAACGGAATATTTATCTGCTCCGATATCAAAAACAATAGGTTGTACTTCGAATCGAAAAGTAAGCGGCGGAATTTGTAACATTGCTTTTGCACTCAAAGCTCCTACAAAAATCACCGTTAAAATTACGGCTATTACATTGCGGCTTTTTGCCGATAAATTAAGATTAGGAAAGACAAGCAATAAAAACGGTATCCCAAACAACGCTGCAATAAACGGCAACGCTTCACCGATAATAATACAACTTGTTTCGACAAACGCTTCTATCGAAATAGCATAATTTATCACCCAAAAGAAAAGCGATAACAAAAATGATAAGCATGAAATCATAATGATAATAATTGATAAACGCTTTCTTAAAAATACTGCCGCCGCAACGCCAATACTATAAATCGCATTTATTATCATTACATAAAAAAGAATTTCCGAAAAACCTTGAAATACTTCGCGGTTTATAAAAACGTAACCGATTCGGAAACTATAATTGACAATCGCAGCAGAAACAGCAAGCAACGCCGCCAAAACTGCAAAAAACTCGCCGATTATACCAAACAATGTTCTTTTGTATTTCGTGTCGTTGCCGTTGATATTGTTGTCGTTGATGTTCATAATTAATAAACCTCCTAAAAGAGTGTGTTATTGGAAAGTAAAGTAAAGTAAAGTAAAGTAAAGTAAAGTAAAGTAAATTGTAATATCAGTGTAATTCGAAACGTGAGTGTCTTGTCTGGATTAATTCAATGTTGAATGATTTTTTACGTTGCTCTCACATTAAAATACGTTTTGAAAATTCGGCTGAAATATTACAAACCATTGTAATTTTTGAAACAAACCTTGCGAAAAACTTTTGTAATAATTTCAATCGGTTAATTTCGAGCAGCGTACAAATCTATAAAAATTGTTAATCTTGTCAATCCCTCCCTTTACAAGGTTAGACAGAAATACTGTAATGTATTTGTAATGTATTTCGACATGACAATTATAATGACATGCGGAACATAGCAGGCAGCCGGATTTTCACGGGAGTCAGACCGTTCAATCCTTTTCCGTCTGGCATATAAAGTTATTTCTGTTTCGGAGATACTGTTTTCCCGCGGAGTAATTACGGCTGTAACAGATATTTCCTGCTTGGGTTGAATAACAATTGGAAACTGAGACATTATTCTATAACAACCGATTTGATTACACCAATTGAGTTGTCCTCCGCATATCCGAATTGGCAATGGATTATTATATGGATTATTATTTTGTAATATATACTATTCATACTTGAAAATTCGGTATTTGTTTTAAACAAAACCAGCCCTGAAAGGGCGATCGGATTATAACCCGCCCCAGCGGGGCGGGTAAAATCACCCAAAAACCTAAGCCCTGAAAGGGCGGCCGGATATTGAGACTCATAACCAACGTAATGGAAACGGAACAATAATGTTGTTAATAATTGTTGTCGTTATTTTTTACCGCCCATTCTGGGTGATTTTATTTTATGCGTTAATGAATT
>JAITKS010000140.1 GCA_031278315.1 Planctomycetaceae bacterium
GAGGAGCAGGATCGGTTGATGCAAAATGTTGCGGAATCGATGGACGGAGTACCGCAGGAAATTCAGATTCGTGCTGTTGCCCGATTCTATCAGGCAGAAAAACGTTGCGGACTTGGTATTGCGAAACACTTAGGTCTCGACGAAAAAGTAATTGCTGTGCCTGTCCAATAACTGTGAAAAGGTACCCGATTAGTTTGGCGGCGGGTTGGGAACAACCCCAGCGGTTTCAAGTTAAGAATTTCAATTTTTGAGGGAAATTTGAAATATTTTTTGTCTCTCTTATATTTTACCTAATATCAAATATGTCATCTTTGCCAAACAATCATTTTTTACCAAAGTTGCTATTTTAAAGTAAATAATCGTACCAACTACAACGAGCAAGTAATCACTCAAACACCGTAATTTCAGGTTATACTGAGACTTTCGCTTAACTTGAAACCGCTGATGAAAGCGGTTAATGTGCAGTTAATTAATCTTTATTTGGGGGAATCGGCAAGTCCATCGCCGAAAAACAGGCAGAAAGTTGGGGGAAATCCATTGTGCCAACTTTGTCACGTGAATTGCAGGCGGAATTTCCGGGGACAGGCGGTTTTTCGGAATGTAATCTATGGTTAATGGCGCAATTTTATACTGAATACCACGCAGTTGAAAATCTCTATCCATTGGTTAGAGAAATTAGCTGGGCAAAATATCTCGTGATTATGAACAAATGCAAAGAAAAATAGAACTATCACGAATGCGTAACAAAATGGCCGCAAAAAATCGGAATAGCGAACAAAAAGTAATTCAATATCACTATCACCAATTATTAGAGAACCCCATACGAACTAGATGTTTATAGTAAGGTAAAAATCATGTCAGCGATCAGTAAAAAATTATTCTTCGTTGTTGGAGCGACCGGTACGCAAGGCGGCGCAACTGCAAAAGAATTAATAAAAGCAGGACACAACGTGCGTTTTTTAACACGGAATCCATCTTCCGACAATGCTAACAAACTTATCGCATTAGGTGCTGAAGCTGTTGTCGGAGAGCTTGGTAACAAATCATTTCTTGACAATGTGTTGAAAGGGGTTATCGGAATTTTTTCAATTCCGCCTCTGGATGGTTCAATGATAGATCATCAAGAAGAGTATGCCAAAAATCTTGCAGACTCTGCCAAGACTAATGGAGTTCAAAGTTTTATTCATACTTCGGCACCCCAAACCGAAGAGTACGATGATGAGAACGCACCGGAATCCATGCGGTCTTACAGAAAAAACAAATGGGCGGCGGAAGAAGTCATAAGGGCGGCTGATTTCGATTCTTGGACAATATTTCGACCAACATGGATAATGGAAAATTTTTCGGTACCGAAATCAGAATATATGTATCCTGATCTTAAAAATAGAAAAATAGTTACGGTATTGCAACCCGATTTACCTATTGATCTTATAGCTGCTGTTGACATTGGTCGTTTTGCGGTTACAGCGTTTGAAAATCCGGTAAAATTCCATCAAAAGGAGATTATTTTAGCAGGCGACAGGTTGACAAATCGACAAATTGTCGAAATTCTCAGTCGGGTCAAAGGCAAAAAGATTGAACTTATTTCGCTTTCTCTGGAAAAAGCATTAGAAACAGGCTTTTCAAACGATTTAGCGGCAAATCATAATTATCTTAACAAAATCGGATTCAGTGAAACAAATTTAGAACAGATTCATAGTTATGGCATTTCACTTACTTCGTTTGAGCAATGGGCAGCAGACAACAAAGATGAAATTATAATCTCAATTTAAATAACAGAAAAAAATCTAAAATAATAAAATTCAGACGCACAGCACATTCCTCCCTACAGTTTTACAGAGTTGCAAACCGGTGTTTTGCTTATTCGCCCTGCTAAAACTATCGCCGACAGCCGGAATGTTAGACGCAATTGGTTAATATAAATTGTATAATAAATCATACCAGTATAAAATTATTTGAAGGTTCTTGAAAAAAATAAAAAGACACTATATAAACAACTTCTAAAAAACCGATTTTTTATTTACCAAATACTCACATGTCCATATTTTTTTCAAGAAAGAGATTGTGAGGAAACGAAGTTTTTAGAAGTTCTATATATAGTTAAGGAAAAAAAATATGAATGTGATCTATGTTATTGTTGGAGTGATAATTCTTTTTTGGATATTGGGTGAAATTTATCGGCACTTGCGGGATAGAAATAAGATTTTACATATTATTGAAAAAAATTGTACTGGATGTAAATGTTGTTTAAAAAAGTGTAAACACAAAGCATTGAATGTAATAAATGATAAAAGTGGAACACACGTTGTGGTGAATACTAATAGATGTACTAGGTGTGGAAATTGTATTAGTGTATGTAAATTCGATGTCTTGGAATTGGTTGGAAAAATATAAAATATGACTGTAGAAACATTTGAAGACTTGGAAAAGGCAATAAAAAACGAAAAGATTTTCGAAAAATATAAACTCGGCAAGATCGGAATTTTTGGTTCTTTTGCACGAGGTGAAACCGCAAACGATTTAGATTTTTATATAGATTTAGAAACTTATGATTAAAAAAAAATAATCGAATTAAAAAATGATCTTGAAAAAATATCCCAGAAATCCGTAGATATACTCTTTCTACTTTAAAATTCGGTAATTTTTTTTTGCGATACTTTTCTACAAGACCATTGATACCGCCTTCTTTATACCAGACGAAAATAACGACGAATAGTATCGCAGTCAAGCATAAAAATTAAAGCAAGATCAGAAACTTTATATCCGCGAGCAAACGCAATCACTACACGAATACGATTTACAAAACGATGACTGCGATTTTTGTAATACTGCTTTTTAAGTTTCCGAATTTGCTCTTGAGGGATATTGTAACTCATAATTAAATTGTTGCTGACGAATTAAAAACGACTCGCAAATAATAACAATTCATAAAATACACGTCAATACGAATTATGAAGTAAGAAATGGTATATATCAGTGAAATTTCTCAAAGATTTCAAATTTATTTTTGACTAACCTTATTTTTCACCTTATTTTTCCGAACTAAACAACCTTAGTAGCCAAGAGATCACAACAAACCAACCTTATTACCTTATTAACAAAATCATTTTTCAATAATAAGGTAATAAAGTTTTGTGTTTTGGTGATTCGTTGCTACTAAGGTTGTTTAGTTAAGAAAAATAAGGTTGAAAATAAGGTTGAAAATAAGGTTAGTTTTAAAAGTCATAAATCAAAAAAGTTGAAAAACAAAAATTCCACTGGAATAGTACAAAATAAAATATTGAATATCATAGATCAAGATATTCTTCATTTTCATCTTCTTCAACATTATTTTTCCTTGCGTTATCTAGTGCCATTTCTAAACGTTTGATATATTCAGTATCAAGTGCGTCTTGGGGATCGGTATCTTGAACTAAATATTTTAAAACAAGTTCTGCTATATCTTGCCAAAACCAAGACAACTCTTTTTTTGATATACAATTTGTTACAGAACGTATTTCTTTATCATCACAGTTATTTAAAATATGATATAAACATTGTTCATATAATTGTAATTCAGAATCTGAAATACGTACTTGAAAAAGTTTAATATGAGCAATTTCTTCATGTAAATAATAATCCATGTTATTGTGTTTATTTTATTGGTTAAATAAATTTTTAAAAATTTCGTAATATATCAGCGGAATAATTATTGTTATTGGGAACGCGGTCGTCTCGACCGCATCTTTAGGTGTTTTTTGACAGGATTTTTAAATAATAAATTAAAAGAATCAAAACTTGAAACCATCACTTAGTTGTTAGTGATTTGAACTTAGAATCCGTGATAATTTCCGCATACGAACTAACTATTATCCTGTAAATCCTGTAATCCTGTTTATCCTGTCAAAATAAAAAATTCCACTGATATATTACAAATAACCTTATTTTACTTACGCAGCAACTTAACGGATTTAGAACATTTATTGAACCAGATAATTAGTTGTTTTTTGACTCCTCTGTCCATACTTTTCCATCATCACAAAATGCTGTTACGACAATATTGTCAAGTGTCCAAAGAGTAAGCCCCATATCATAAAAACGATATATTTTTTGAATATGATCATCTATTTCTTGGCTGTCCTCATAATCCCAAAATGAATGTTCTATTATATCCATTACATTATCAATTGAGCTGCAAATAATATCATGATTATGATAATAGAGATATGTTTCAATACAGATATCATCAATTAAAAAATTCTTTGTGTATATTGTAAATGAATGATCGTATTGTAACGTGAGAAATTCATTGATATTTTCAAATTCATCACATATATTACATAATTTTGGAAAGACTTTTTCTTCTCCGGTCTTCCTATAATATTCATCTTCTTCATAAAGTTCATATTGTTTAACATAATTATTTATTGAGGTTCCAAATTGAAATGGACCTACAGATACGCAAGGAACCCATTCCCAAAAAGATTTATCAATATTCATAATATTTTGCTACTCTATTTAATAAAATATAGCTTTCAAACTAATACACATTCACGGAATTCTTAAAAAGTCTTTCATATTCCACGTCTCCAATGTGTTTCGCCTTTTACAGCTTGAGCTGCATTTTTTTTGACGTTTATAATTCTCTGTTCTAAATCTTTGATCATATTGCGTCTGCCCTGTATCTCTTTATTTTTTAGGCGTTCTATTTCTTCCTTATATTTTTTTATTTTAATGTCTGCTGATGTTTAAGATCGTCCGCCGTCGCCGTGCGGATCATTTTTACCTGCTCCTGTTCTTTGTGTTTTTTTACATTTGCTGTATTTGTGTTATGTACTAGTATTTCATTTTTGCCGACTGCGTAGTTATGTAAATCATCGACTAGGAAGTTATATACTAATTTTTTTGTAACGAAAAATTCTAATGATGTGATTTCTTGTGAGCCGCATGAATGACTTCGTAATATATCACCAACTTGTAAATCTTTGGCGTAAATCCATCGACCGTTTGGTGTTGTCTTTTGATCGTAATCTGGTAAACAATCACAAAGCGGGCGATTTTCTAAATTT
>JAITKS010000188.1 GCA_031278315.1 Planctomycetaceae bacterium
ATTTTTTTTCGTCTATTTCGTTTTTTCAAAAAAATTTGAAAAACAAAAATTCTACTGAAATATTACAAAATATTCTCCTCTCTGTGTTCTCTGTGTACTCTGTGGTTAATTTAAAAAATCTATCTTCGGAAATTCCGATGATAGAAATTCTGACAAAAAGTTATTTATCTAATTTTGCATCTTCGGAAATTCCGATGATAGAAATTATGACAGAATTATTTACCTAATTTTGCCGTTCTGATTTGGGCGAAATTTATACTATATATACTGCATCATCTACGGGGATTTTTTTGCGGGGACTTTTTTAAATTTTCTTGGTCGAATTGTCTTGATTTGAGTTGATATTTCTTTTTTTGCTGTAACTTATTTTCTAATAATTGATTGTGTAGTTTTTATATCAAATGTTAAAATGGGCGGTATGCAGTTATGGCGATTTGCTGTAAGTGCATAAAATTTTTTTATAATTTTAAGTTCTTGTAATTTATAGTCTTAAAAATATACAGATTATTGAATTGGCGATTATCCGCATATTTCTTGGTGATTGTACGGCGAGTTTTTTCAATTATATCAGACCCCAAGCCGTTGTCATTAACTTCACCCTATTCGTTTTATTCACTTTATTTACCCTATTTTATTTATTGCCGTGACTATTCACAATTCCAAAAAATTTGTTGCCCGTTCAGACGGTCATTGTTGCTGTTGCGGATGCCGGAAATCGGTAACTTCGGACAATCGATTTTGCTTGCGATGTCTCCAGAAAATTATTCGCGACTCGATTCCCAATCCTCGAACCTACATCGGTTCCGAACAACTCGACCGCCGCGAGCTTGATATCAGCCGTTTCGATTGCGAAATCATCGACTTCGATTCCGATTGTTCTCTTGGCGGCCGTCCGAATTTCGATTCATGGTTTCCCGTGATCGACGGACAATATTAACGTAACGATAAATATTTATCGTTATGAAATTTATTTATCGTTACAAAAAATCAAACAAAATTGAAAGGATTATTTATGTCTCCATTAGAAATAGATATTAGCGTGATGAATTCATGTATTAACTATCATCTTTCGCGAGCATTGAAACATCGGGCAGTTTGTTATCAGGATATTTTGGATTTGCGGCAAGACATTGTTCTTGTTTTGTTTAAGCGGACTTGCGAATATGATTCGAGCCGTGCTGCTTGGTCAACGTTTATGAACATGATTATTGAAACGGAAATTAAACGTTTCCGTTCCCGCAAGCGTTATCGGAAATATCAATCATTAGCGAGCCTTGACGACTTGCCTGAAAGCAAACATCCGAAGACGAATTTATATCCAAGTTCTGAATTGAATGATCTTGAACGCCGTTTGTTTTGTATAGAGTTTGATGAAGCGATTGAAAAGTTGCCGGAAAAATTTCGGGATATTTGTCGTAATCTCAAGTGTTATCCGAAGTTAGTAACTGCGATGCGGCTTAATATACCGGCGTATAAATTGAGTCTCCAAATCCGCAAGTTACGTTGTTTGTTACGCGATTCAAAAATTTTCCGTGATTTTGTTTCGTGAAAATAGAATAGTGTTGTTGCTTTCCATTTACCAATTAGGAGAAAAAATTATGTCGTTAATTGATTTAAATGTTTTGGAAACGGAGTCTGCGGAGTCGTATCATGCGAACTCGAAAGATTATCTTTCGAGTCATCAGTTGATTGAGTTTATGAATTGTCCTTTTTTGTATCGAAAAAGGCGGGCTGGTTTGATAGCTGCGATTGAGTCGCCGTCTTTTTTGATAGGTCGTGCGGCGCATTGCCGAATCCTTGAAGGAGTTGATGTTTATGAATCGGAGTTTGCGATAGGCGGTCCCGTTAATCCTTCGACGGGTAAGCCTTACGGCGTCGCAACAAAAAAGTTCATTGAATGGCAAGACTCACAAAACAAACCTGTTATTTCATTTGAACGCTCCGAGTTAATAAATTCACTCAACTCCGGCGTGAGACAAAATAATTACGCAAATGATTTATTAGCAAACGGCAAAGCGGAAGGCGTTGTTCGCGCTGAATATTGCGGAGTTCAATGTCAGATTCGGATTGATTGGCTGAATCCGTATTTCGGAATTGTTGACTTGAAAACATGCGACGACTTGACTTGGTTTGAATCCGACGCTCGACGTTTTCATTATCATCATCAGCTTGCGTTTTATCAAAATGTGTTGGATCAGAAAATTGGTCAACTTGTTCCTGTATATGTAATTGCGGTTGAGAAAAAAGAGCCGTACCGTTGCGGAGTTTGGCTAGTTGCTAATGAAACTCTACTGCTGGCAAGAACCGAAATTGAATCAGCAATCGACAGATTAAAACTCGCACAAACGGCAGACGAATGGCTCACCGGTTATGAAGAACTTCGCATACTCGATTTTACGTTACGATAAATGATTTTTCGTTACGATAAATTATTTATCTGATTTTTATTTACGATAAAATATAAATCCTTTTTTGTAACGATAAATCATCATGAGAAATTATCAACTGAATTTTCGTAACGAAAAAAGATTCACATTAACATTAACTTAAACTTTAACATTAACGAAAGGAGAAACCTTATGCCTCTTTTAGAAACAATTCATAGCGGCAAGCGTCAAATGCCGCCGCGTATTTTGGTTTATGGTACGGAGGGAATTGGCAAATCGACGTTTGCATCAACGTCTCCGAATCCTGTTTTTATTCCGACCGAAGACGGACTCGATAATATTGACTGTGCGAAATTCCCGCTCTGTAAAACATTTACGGAAGTTATGGATTGTATTAACGCCCTTCAAAACGAGCCTCACGAATATCGCACGATAATTATTGACACGGTCGATTGGCTTGAGCGGTTGATTTGGGATTTCACTTGTCATCAATATCGTGTTGAGAATATAGAACGAGTTGACGGCGGTTACGGTAAAGGTTACACGATAGTTTTAACTCACTGGCGCCGTTTTGTCGAATCGCTTCGCAACTTGCGAGATCAAAAAAACATGATTGTTATTTTGCTTGCACATGCACAAGTTCGGACGCATTCTGATCCGGAATCAACAGCGTTTGATACATTTTTACCGAAGTTGCATAAGAGTGCTAATGCGCTTCTTTGCGAATGGTGCGATGCAATTTTACTTGCGACACGTGAGTTCGGTGCGGCTAAAGGCGAAATCGGCGGAGGTCAACGAATTTTACGTTGCACGCCGTCGCCGGTAGGAATTGCAAAAAATCGATTCGGATTACCCGAAGTTTTGCCGATGAATTGGTCAAACTTAATGCTTGAAATGTACAAAAGTTAGGAAATTGTAAACAATGAAATAATTAAATATGAGATTTTTCGTAACAGAAAATAATTTTGTAACATGAAATATTTTTATGACGGAAATAATTTTTGTAACGAAAATGTTTAGATTATTTCATTTACGTTTATTACAACAAATTTAACAACCAAATTTAACAAATTTATTTAACCAATTAACCAATAGGAAACTTTAACATGACACAAATTAATTTTGATGCGTCACGAGTTGATCCGTCGATTCCATTTGACGTTTTGCCGTCAGGTAAATATTTTGCGGAGATAACGAAGTCAGAAGTTAAACCGACGAAAGCGGGCGATAGTAGCTATCTTGAATTTGAATTTACGATTCTTGAAGGTCAATATCGCGGCCGCAAAGTTTGGGATCGGCTTTGTCTTAATCATCGCAACCAACAAACAGTCGAGATAGCACGCTCAAATCTTTCGGCGATTTGCCACTCCGTTGGTGTTTTGAAACCGCTAGATTCAAATGAGTTACATCATATCCCGCTTACAATTACGGTTAAGCTAAAACACGATTACGATACCGATAATGTCTATAACGAGATCAAAGGTTATGCGAAACGTGATAGTTTGATTTCAAATGTTTCATCTACGGCGGCCGGTTTAGCAGCATCGCAATCGGTTCAATATCCGCAAGCACCTGTCAATGATAATACACCGCCGTGGGTTCGTTAAACGAGCGTGAATTATCGTAACAAAAAATCATCAACATAACAACGAAAATAAAAATAAAATGAAAATAACTATTTTACAAACGAAAATCACATTCGAATTTCCTGACGATCATCAAACATCATCATTTTATCCGAGTGCTGTTAATCCATTTGACAATTTCGTTACAAAAATTCAATCTTTGCGGCGCAGCAGAGATGAAAACAAATTGTCCTTTACTAAAGAACCTAAACCGATATTGGAGATCAAAGATTATGGGACTTTTTTCCAAGAATAAAGGTAAACGCGGAGAACGTGAAGCCGCAAAGGAACTCCAACGAGTTCTTAAAGTTAGAGCAGGCCGAGGAATGCAATTCAAAGGCGGTCCCGAATCGCCCGATGTTTTGATCGACATTCCCGATATTCATATCGAATGCAAACGAGTTGAACGTTTCAACCTTTACGAATCGCTTGAACAAGCAATTGCCGATGCAGGCAAAACGAAAATTCCGCTTGTCTTGCATCGTCGAAATAAAAAAGATTGGGTCGCTATCGTTAAACTCGAACATCTGCCGAAACTAGCAAAAATTATCGTTACAAAAAATAATGAATCGTGATCCGAAGTCCGAATTGTGATTTTTTGATTTACTCGATTTATATGATTGCATGATTTGTAAGACTTAAAGTTATAATTCATGCCAATCGTATAAATTGTGTAAGTCAAAGAATAAACAATAATTACAATCAACTAACAAAAAAAATTATATGAGAAATTTAATTGATCCTAAACGTATCAGAGTTGATCTTGATACTCAATCGCGAGTTACTCTTAACAAAGATGTTGTTCGCGAATACATGGAGGCGATGTCGTTGGGCGTGAAGTTTCCGCCGTTACTCGTGTTTTATGATGAACCGAATGATCAATATATTCTCGCCGACGGATTCCATCGCTACGAGGCATATATTCGACTCAAATCTGATGAGAAAATTCTCGTCGAACAACAAATCGGAACCGTTGACGATGCACGCTGGGCAAGTATCGGCGCAAATAAATCTCACGGTTTGCAGCGTTCAAACGAAGATAAACGAAACGCTGTAAAACAAGCTCTGTTACACACTAACGGCATGAATTTAAGCAACGTTAAAATTGCAAAACATGTCGGCGTAAATGATAAAACGGTTGCAGCAATTCGAAAAGAACTTGAGCTATCATCGGAAATTCCGAAGATAGAAAATCGAACTATCCAACGCGGAGACCAAACATATAAACAAAATGCAAATCGGGTTCAACAAAATAACATCTCGTCTGAAAATCTATCATCGGAAATTCCGATGATACAAAATTCACATCTTGCGAAGACTTGTAATCAATGCTGTTATTATTCTGCCGAGAATATTTGTGAGCTAGATGAATCGCAAAAAGTACCTTTGACTACAGCGTGCGGCGAGTTTGCGGCTTGCGTTGTTGAGAAATCCGGTCAGAAAATACCTGCTCCAAATTATGACAATATCGAACTTTGCGACGACAAATCGAATAACAGCAATGGATTTAATCCTCATCCGAAACGCAAAATAAAAAACTGTGTTGCTGTTTATTTGCCGTCTGATAATCCTCAACTTTTTGCGATAGAGTTGCGGGACAATTATGAACGAGAGTATCTTGAACAATGTCTTGTTGAGTTAAAACATCTGCTTGATGATGTCATTGAATAGTAAGTAATTTGTAATTTATTTAACGTAACGATAATTTAACTATTCGTACTATGTGTTTTGATTAGTTCTGATTTTTTGTTAATCGAAAAGCAAACTTTTACTTTTTTTGAATTTTTTCAATTCATAGTACGAATAGGATATTAACATAATAATCAAATGAGAGAACGTAAATTTTCACGAATTAAACAGTGTACATATTTATCCGACGGCCGCCGTGTTAATCGTATTATATCGTTGCGGGATTTTGGCGATGTCAAATCCGGGACGATAGGGGGCTTTATTGAAAATGACGAAAACCTTTCACACGACGGTACTTGCTGGATTGCAGATGATGCGGCAGCGGCAGGTCGAAGTTGTGTATGTCATAACGCTTTGTTGCGGGATAGGGCGAAGATAGACGGTCATGCGATGGTAGGCGGTTCAGCGATAATTCAAGATGACGCTTTTTTGTACAAAAATGTTTTTGTGTATGAGAATTCTGTTGTCGGATTGAAATCGTATCTTACTGATGTAGTAACTGTCGGCGGTAATTCGCGGATATTTTGTAATTATCGTTACAATAAAAGCGGTCGTTTGCGGCTTCCAAATCTTTGCGGACTTGCGGAGACGCGTGATTTCGCAAGATTGGAAGGCGCGGTTTCGGTCAATGATAGTTGTATTATTGCGGGCAACGCAATTGTCAGAGGTAATGTCAAATTGTGCGATAGAGTTCGAGTTGACGGCAATGCGGTTGTCGAAAATCATGTAATTCTTTCCGACGATGTCTGGATAACTCAATCCGCAAGAATCGGCGGATGTTCAAGAATAGCCGGATGTTGCGTCATTTATGAAAACGCCGATATTCGCGGAAAATCATATTTACTTTGTAACGTTCAAGTTGCGGGGCAGTCTATCGTAGAAAATAAAACCTACAGCGGAGATTTGTTAATTCGAAATTCAGAATTAACTTTTCGATTATGAATTTTTGTAACGAAAAATGAAATTTTCATATCAATCTTGAATAAAAAATTTTAATTCATAATTCCGAATTTTGAATTTATTCATTTTCTAATTTCATTTATTACTAATTTTTTTGTAAATTATTATGTTTGAATTACGTCATTATCAACGTGCGGCGGTTGACGCTGTTTATCAATATTTGCGCAACGAAAAAGGTAATCCTTGCGTAGTTTTGCCTACAGCAGCAGGCAAGACACTTGTCATTGCATCAATATGCCGCGACGCAGTAATGCGTTGGAACGGGCGAGTTTTGGTACTCGCACATGTTAAGGAATTGTTGCAACAGTCTGCGGATAAACTACAAGCGATTTCGCCGAATATTCCAGTTGGTGTTTATTCCGCTGGTCTGAAATCGCGTGAAACGGATAAACAAATTATTGTTGCAGGAATCCAATCGGTTTATAAACGTGCTTGCGAACTCGATAAATTCGATTTGATTATCGTTGACGAATGTCATCTATTGCCAAGCGAAGGCGAAGGAATGTATCAAACATTTTTGAAAGAATCAAAAGTTGTCAATCCGATAGTCCGCCTTATTGGTTTGACTGCGACACCATACCGTATGAAATCCGGCTTGTTATGCGGCGAAGATAATTTACTAAATAAAATTTGTTACGAAATCGGAATTCGTGAATTGATTGAACAAGGTTTTTTGTGTCCGCTTAAAAGTAAATCGGGAAGGAAAAAAATCGATTGCAGCAGCTTGCATATTCAAGGCGGTGAATTTATCGTTACAGAAATGGAAGCATTGATCAATACAGAAGATAACGTCGAATCGGCATGCCGCGAAATTGTTGCTAAAACTCAAGATAGACATTCAGTTTTGATTTTTGCAGTTTCAGTCAATCATGCGAAACGAGTTAAAGAAACTATAGAACGAATAACAAATCTTGAATGCGGAATCGTAACCGGCGAAACACCGTCACATGAAAGAGATTTAATTCTGCGTCGTTTTAAAGGCGAAATGATACCAGAAGGTTTATTCGGCGAAGAATCGAAACCGTTAAAATTTCTAGTGAATGTAAATGTATTGACGACAGGATTCGACTCGCCCAATATCGATTGTGTGGTTTTATTACGGCCGACGAACTCACCGGGTTTATATTATCAAATGACCGGACGCGGTTTTCGATTACACGAAACGAAGTCTGATTGTCTCGTGCTTGACTACGGCGGAAACATTTTGAGACACGGTCCCGTTGACGCAATTCAAATTAAGGACAAACAATACGGCAACGGTAATGCACCCGTTAAAGAGTGTCCGCAGTGTCAAACTTTTATTCATGCGGCATATACGGCTTGTCCCGAATGCGGTTTTGAATTTTCGTTACAAAAAAACGATAACGTTGAAGCAATCGCATCAGGCGAAGGAATTTTAACGGGAGAAATTATCGATACGGAATATGAAGTCAACAAAATTTTCTACAGTGTTCATACCAAACAAGGTGCCGATGAATCTACACCTAAAACATTGCGTATTGATTATGAAATTGATTTTAACAAATATCAATCGGAATGGGTTTGTCCCGAACATTCGGGCTGGGCGAGAAAGAAATTTGAAAAATGGTGGCTTGAACGTTCAAACGATCCGACACCCGATACGGCAGAACAAGCTGCAAAAATCGGAAACGCCGGAGGAATCGCCGATACAACTAAAATTATTGTACGAAAAATCGCAGGTGAAAAATTCGATAGAATAATAAAGCGATTTCTTGCTGAAAAACCTTACGCAGTTTCTGATTATTTGGAAACAGACCTCGATTCAACAACACGTGATCCTTTTGAAATTAATTTTGATGTCAATAATGATGTACCGTTTTAACCAATTTATAAAACAAACTTTAACAATTTATTTATCAATATATTATGACAAATTTTATTGAACCGGCTTGCGAACTTGTTTCGTTTGGTTATTCGGTTTTTCAATGTTCGCCGAAATTGAAATCTCCGTTTTATCCGACTTCGCCGCGAGGCTGCAACTCCGCCGCTTCCGATATAATTACCGTTACGAAAATGTGGACACAATATCCCGAATGCAATATCGGAATCAAATGTGAAAACTTGCTTGTTATCGATCTCGATTGCAAAGACGGAATCAATGGTGCGGAAGATTTGCGCAACGTTATTCAGTCGCTTGGCGGTTTGCCTGATTGTCCGATCTCTAAAACCGGTTCAGGCGGTTGGCATTTATTTTTTGCTCGGCCGAATGTTGATATTATCGGAACAAAACATATTCAATGGCAAGGTCGAAAAACCGGAATCGATATTCAAGTCGGCAATCAATATATTATCGCACCGCCGTCGGTTCATCCCAACGGCAAAACTTACTCATGGAACAAACCGATTTGTAATGTTGCCGATTTACCGCAATTGCCGCAACGTTGGATAGATGATTTTTTATCGTTACGAAAAATCAAATGTCAACAAATCATTCCTGTAACGTCTAAATTGAATCAAGCTGCACAGACGCAAGTTGTTCCTACATATAATTCTATATCATCAACGGTTTCAACTCCTCCGGTGAATTTGAAAAGTATAGAACGCTGCCGTTCATATTTGAGAGAGGTCGAACCGTGCATATCGGGACGAGGCGGAGACAAACAATTATTCAAAGCGGCATGTATTATTTTCTGGGATTTCGGACTTTCAGAATCAGACGGAATGCCGCTATTAGAAGAGTACAATCAACGATGTATCCCAACTTGGAATCAATCACGATTGCAATACAAAATGCAATCCGCCCTAAATTATCAACACGAAAAACCACGCGGACATTTGCTTGAACAACCAATTATAAAATTAAAAAACGACAATATAGATATTTCAAACTTGATTACTAATTTATCCCAAACGCAACCGCCAATAATTCTGTCTGAAAATAAACCTATATATTGTCCTGAACGTCTTACTTTTATTCCGGGTTTTATTGATTTACTTGTGCAATTCTGTTTGGAATCTGCGCCTCATCCGAATCGTATTCTTGCGTTTTGCGGCGCAGTTGCGTTAATGTCATTTTTGATAACCCGCAAAGTACAAACACAAACCGGCATTCGACCCAACCTGTATATTATCGCGTTGGCAAATTCAGGTACAGGAAAGGATTATGTCCGCAAAGTCAATCATTTCATACTTGAATCTATCGGACAATCACAATTAGCCGGCGAAACTATAGCGTCTGGTGAAGGTCTTGAAGACGCAATAATCGCCAACAAAAAAATGCTTTATCAAACTGACGAAATTCAAACTTTATTTTCAGAAATCGCATCCGGTAAAGAATCCCGTTACAATAATGTTGTTGCATTTTTGCTTAAAGTTTATACGTCGGCTGACAGCGTTATCGTTAAACGGACAAAAGTTAATTCAAAAAAATCTAACGGAATTATAACTTGCAACCAACCCGGATTGATCCTGTTCGGAACATCTATTCCAGAAATATTTTTTAACGCATTAACACCGACAATGATTCTAACCGGTCTCGGTTCGCGTTGCCTCTTTATCGAAGGCGAACCGCGTCAACCTTACAATCAAAACGCAAAAGATCATAAACTTGTGCCAATCGAACTAATCAACATAGCTCAATGGTGGAACGATTTTATTCCATCTGTCAATGAAAATAATAAACAGAATAATTTATTGTACGAAAATCCGTCGCCGTTAGTTGTAACGACATCTGAAGATGCACTTTCAATAATGAACTCGCTCGGAAAGTACGCGGACATCCAATACAATAAAACTCAAAACACAATCGAACAAACACTATGGACAAGAATACATGAAATCGCTTATAAACTCGCATTGATTTACGCTTGCAGTGCCAATTATCAACAACCTATAATCGATAACAACGCCGCACTCTGGGCAAGCGAATTCACTACTTGGATCATACAACAAATGATGCAAATGATACGGCATAACGTCGCAGATTCAGCTTTCGCAAAACTATCGCTGCGCACAGAATCACTAATAAGAAAACACGACGGAATTATTACCCGAAATGAATTATCCCGATTATTACACCTCCGCCCGCGCGAATTAGATGAAATAATTCAAAAACTAATTTGCGAAGAGAGCATTGAAACTTATATCGTACAAAATACAGGAGGCAGAAATAAAATTTGTTACAGATTATTAAATCAAACATAATAGCATCAAAAAATTTTCCATTATTCCAGATTCACAATACTGACGATAAAAAATAGATAAAATAATACTTCATTAAAAATCAAATTTTCTATCTATGAAATTTTCCGAAGATAAATATAGTCTTTCGTCACATTCGAATGTGACAAAAGGGTACTAGATTTTCTAGGTTCAAATGCCTTTTTACACCTTTCGTCACATTTCTAAATGTGACGAAAGGTCCCTAGAAATTCTAGTATCTGACGCCTTTTTACACAAAAAAAAAAAAATATATATCAATACTATTAATTAAAATTTTTCGTGCGTTTAAATAGGATATTTGTGTTAAAAGGGTGTTGAGCCTAGAAATCCTAAGGGCGTTTCGTCACATTTTAAAAAAGTGACGAAAGTGCGAAAAGGGAGTTAACCTAGAAATCCTCATGAAAATTTTGACACAACTAAAATAAGA
>JAITKS010000197.1 GCA_031278315.1 Planctomycetaceae bacterium
GTAAAACACTGGCACGGCGCAACAAAAGATTCATGGTTTGTCCATTTGGCGATAAACTCCGGCGAAACCGAATGGTTCGATCCTGTTACAGACAAAGAATACAACGCTTTGTTGGAACAATTAAAATAAAGGGAATATATCAGTAGAATAATTTATTGTTGCCGGAATCGCGGTCGTCTCGACCGCATTTTTAGGCGTTTTTTGTACAAAAAAGATGCCGGCGGGACGCTTGCGTTCCCGCCGGCTAAAATATTTTTTAGTAATTCACTTAAATTTAAAATCTAAAATCTAAAATCTAAAATTACAAAATCTGATTTCTCTGATTTCTCTGATTTCTCTGATTTCTCTGATTTCTCTGTGGTTAATAAAAAAAATATTCCACTGAGATATTACTAAAAAACGAATTTTAAAGTGTAATTGGTATATATTACGTTTTCATTTTAACGGCATTTATTGTGCGATTTGTAAATTCGTTTTCAATTTTGTATTTTTCAAAACTCATTTCGCAATAATCTGATTCTTTCGAGTTATTTGAAATAGTTAATTCACCGTTAAACAAATTGCCGAATAATCTGAATTTATTATCATTTATTTTTTCATATATTCCTTTGTCAATTCTTTCGACATAGCCGCGGTTCCGGCTCACTTCGCCCTCATAATCAAGATATTCCAGACGATGATACGGCAACCTTTTCGCCTTACATGAAAACGAATTTAAGACACAATCAATATTATCACTCTTTGTCAATTTTGACTTTGATGTTGACGTTGACGTTGATGTTGTTTTTGACATTGACGTTGACTTAATCGAATTCAACGGAGGCGAAATCGACCATGTATCAAGTTGACTATTACCTTTGATCTCAACTTCTAACATGACGTCCCAATGTTCGTTTCCGAAATCATTTTTTGTGCCGTCATTTAATTTATGTAACAAAATAACAAATCGATTCATGTCAAAAAAATTATTTTTTATTTAAGTGATATTCATATAATTTTCTAATTTGTGATGTCATGTTGTGATGGTCAAATTGATCTGTAAAGCGTTCTCTGCCGGCTTGTCCGAATTTTATTCTCAACTCTGGTGATGTTGCGAGTTTTACGATTTTGTCAGCAAGTTGTTCAATTGATTTCGGCGGAATAATATATCCTGTAACATCGTCAATTATGACTTCACAAGCACCGTCAATGTCGTAACTTACAACCGGCTTTCCTGCTAACAGAGCTTGCGGTAAAACTCTTGCTAATCCTTCCCGTAAACTCGTATGTACAACAATATCCATCGCCGAAATTATTGCCGGAATCTGATTCGGAGACAACAAACCCGTAAAAATAAATCTGTCTTCAATCCCTTGTGATTTTATAATATTTTGAAATCGTTCTTTTAAAATTCCGTCTCCGACAAACATAAATTTTACATCTGGAACTCTGTGTAAAATTGATTCTGCCGCCGAGATCAAATATTCATGTCCTTTCAAATGAAATAGTCTTGCAATCTTACCGACAACAATATCATTTTCACTAATTCCAAAACGTTCACGAGTTGATATTCTGAATTTGTCTGAATTGAGAAACGTTTCAACGTCCATTCCGCTGTAAATTGTTTTGAATTTTTCACGTTTTGCAATTTTCGATTCGACCATTAAATTTGTCATCGCCTCCGCAACTGAAATCATCGCATGACATTTTTTCGCACCGAATTTTTCGCAACATTGATAAAATTTTCTTACGAATTTATTCTGATACGGATAAAACGGCGCACCATGAACCGTATGAATAACTACAGGCGTTTTCAGATTCCATGCTGCTAAGCGTCCAATAATTCCGGCTTTCGCGCTATGGGTATGAACGACATCTGGATTAAACTTAATCAAGTTACGGCGCAACTCATAATAAGCGCGAATATCATGATACGGCGAAATTGAACGAACCAAATCAGGCAAAATCAATACCGGAAACCCGCCGCCTATTTCAGATAAAAGAGAACCTTCCGGTCCCGTTTCGGCACCGGTTATAAGTAAAACATCGTCGCCGAAATCATTGACTAAATCAGCGCAATTCAGCAAAGTATTTTCTTGAGCTCCGCCTACAATCAATCGAGTAATTATATGAACAACGCGCATCTTATTTTCTATTGGAACATACTTATAGGTATCTCGAATAATTAGAAATACCTTGTTGTGAAATAAAAAAACATTTTCAACAAAATTTTCTCAAAGGTTTTAAATTTATTTTTCAATACTCAAAAAAGATGAAAAAAAAATCTGCTGATATATTACGATTCTTTCAATTTATTATTTAAAAATCCTGTGAATCCTGCAATCTTGTAATCCTGTCAAAAAAACAAAACTAAAGATGCGGTCGTCTCGACCGCAAAATTAGAATCGATCGCAAAATTAAAATCGATCGCAAAATTGTTTGCCCCGATAGGGGCATTCCAATATAGCGTAGGATGGTACTCTACCCTACGAATCAATTGTAGAATATTTGAAAATCGGCGTCAATTGACCGAAATCTATTATTGTTTAAAATAATCTCTTGCCGTATTTTAGATAGAATTAACAAAATTTTTAGAATTGACAAATTAAAATAATCGGCTCGTTTAATCTACGAATTTACACAAATTTTTACAAAAAAAATTAGTGGGCAAAAAAGAATTTGTAGAAGTTACCACTATACCAATATCAAAATTTTTTGTACCCTGTTCCATAAAAATGACCCTTGATATATTTTCACAAATTGACAATTGGAAAAAAGAATTGCTCGATTATTCCAAAAGTAACCGCCTTATAAATTGCCGTATCGGCGGAAGAAATACTCTTGAATTACGTTATCCGTTATTCGAAAATATTTTTTCGCTTATCGTTAAAGAAGAAAAACAGCTCTCTTTTCCATGGAGAACAGATTTAGTAAATATTGACGACGAAGAACAAATTAAGAAAATCACGTTTGACGATTTACGAAAATCGCCTGAACTTGACACCGAAGACATTCTAACCGATCTCTCCGATAAAGAACTTAACTCTAAACTAAAACGCAAATCAAACGACGCAAAAGAATCGCGGGACGAACACGGTATTAACATACTATATCTCGGTTTCGGATTATTGAAATGGTTCGAATCGGTAAATTCTGATGTCGAAATATTGTCTCCTCTTTATATCGTTCCAATCCAGCTCTCACAAGAATCAGTTGAACAACCATGGAAAATTTCACCGCTCGATGACGATGCAACCGTAAATCTCTCTCTATGGGAATTGTTGAAAAATAATTTCGCATTGAACTTATCGCAAAAAACAAATATTGAATCGTTTGAAGCCTTTAACGATTTTCTTGATTCGGTTCAACAAACAATTCAACCAATAGCTGACAGTAGCCGTTGGGAAGTACAGCGCCGGATTGTTCTGGAATGTTTTAACTTTCAAAATCTTGCAATGTATAAGGACTTGGAAGAGAATAAAGAAAAAATTGCGGAACACAGAATTTGCCGATTAATTGCTGGTGATGATTCGGCTTACAGGACAACAACAATTAACATTAAAGAAGACGAATTAGACGAGAAAGTTAAACCAATCGAAACATTTTCAATTTTAAATTCTGATAGTTCGCAACAAATTGCAATACAAACGGTTCTTGGCGGTTCGGATTTAGTGCTTATCGGACCGCCGGGAACAGGAAAAAGTCAGACGATTGCAAACATTATTGCCGAAATGTTAGGTAAAGGAAAAACGGTTTTGTTTGTCAGCGAAAAAGCCGCCGCTATGGAAGTTGTGAAAAAAAGACTTGACGATGTAAAGCTAGGTGATTTCGTATTGAATTGTCATACGTTACTAAAAAAGAATTCCAACGCTCAAAAAGGTGTTGTCGGTGAATTGAAGCGATGTTTGGATTTGAAAGGTGAACTATACCCTGACCAGCAAAACAAATTGAATGAATTATATGAATTATATGAATTACGGCAAAGGTTGAACCATTATGTAAAAGTCTTACATACGCCGTTGTCTGCATTGAATTACACTCCCTATCATGTTCACGGTATTTACGAAAAATATAGGGGACATAAAACGTTCAACTCATCATTTCCTAATCCGTTTGAAATAAACTCGATTGCATTAAAAGAGTTGATGGATTGTTTTGCTTCTCTTGAAAAAAATCCTGTATTAAAAAGTCCGTTGCAGCATCCATGGAAGGAATGTTTATTGACATCCGTTCCTTTCGGAATGGATGATTTGCGGCAGAATTTATTGGACATTGCCGATCATTTGCAGAAAGTAATTACAGCGGTAAAAATATTACAAGAAAATGAATTGTTGCCGATAAGTATAACATTAACGGTATTGCTCGAACACCTTAAAAAATTGCAAGATGTGTTTCATAAAAAGTTCACTGCGCAGCTGCATTCAGACAAATGGTTGATCGGCAAAGAGTGGTTTGATGCTGGAGAACAATTGGTGAAAGAAATCTACAAAAAATATAAAAATTATATTGAAACGAAAAATAAATTACAGCAACTGCGCGAAAATTTACCGCAGTTTAGAGAAGTTGCCTTTACGTTAGAAGGCAAGAAAGTTGCAGAAGAATCGCGTGACCTTGCAGGATTCATTCAATGTGTTATCGGATTTTTTACCGGCAAATTATCGGCTTGGAAAAAATCGTTGAAAAAAATATACTGCGAAGTTCCGCTAAAACAGCAGATTCTTGAAGATGCTGAAAAATTACTGAATTACTTTAAACAAAAGGAAATTTCGGAAAACGCTGAACAGGAATTTCATAAAGTAAAATCCAAATTTGACCAACTCTTTCCGCAACTGTCTAATGTCGATGTTGAAGAAACCAATTTGCAAAATCAATTAAATCTGTTTATAAAATTCATTTCACTCTTTCCGAAAAGTTCCGAAACAAACCGCAACACAATTCTTTCATTTGAACAATTTAATACTGTCTGCTATCAATTTAATACTCTCTGCTCACATTTCGCAACAACATGGAATAATTTTTTTGGGAAAACAAATTCACAGAAAGAAAAAGTGTTTTCTACCAATTTTCTGTTAAGCAAAGAAATCAATGAATTGCATGAATTTATCAATTTCCGAGCCAAAGATACACATTTATTGAAGGATTATCTTGATTACAAAAAGTCGCTTGATTTACTTCGTAAATATAAACTTGACAATTTTATTAGTGAAATCGAAACCAACAACGATATGCTGCCCGAATCACTTGAAAAGGCGTTTATTGTTCGTTATTACCGTGATTGGTTGAAGCAGGCATATAACGAAAATTCGGTTCTTCGTGAATTTAATATCGACGATCAAACTCGTCTCATTGAAAGATTTCAGAAATACGATGAACGGTTTATCGAAAATTCCAAATGTCGGTTGCGTCAGATTTTGTTAAATGATTCTTCCCGCAATTTTTCCGCATTGGCTCCTGCTTCTTCTGATGAAAGTATCTTGCGGACAGAGTTTAATAAGAAACGTAAATTTATGTCAATTCGTCAACTGTTTTCACGGATTCATTCGCTTATTATTCGTCTTAAACCGTGCTTGATGATGAGTCCGCTGACTGTTTCAACATATCTTGACAAAGTTAAACATGAGTTTGACCTGATCATTTTTGACGAAGCATCACAGATTCGCCCGCATAATGCGATCACGGTAATTTATCGAGGTAAACAACTTCTTGTTGCAGGCGACCCAAAGCAACTTCCGCCAACAAGTTTTTTTGAAAAAATAAATGACGAAACAACAGATGAAAACGAAAATGATGAAAACAATTCTCCACAGGAAAATATCAAACATTTTGAAAGCATTCTTGACGTTCTTGATGCAAAACTGCCTAGCAAACAATTACGTTGGCATTATCGGAGCAGACGTGAATCGCTCATTGCGTTTTCTAACCGCAATTTTTATGAGAATGATTTGGTAACGTTTCCTAGCGCGGAAAACGAAGAAACGAATCCTGCCGTGAAATTTGAATTTGTAGAAAATGGGCGTTGGAAAACCGGCAGCAGCGGCGGATTTAATCAAAAAGAAGCGGAACATGCCGCAAAATTGATAATGCAGTTCCTAAAATGTAATCCGCAAAAGTCGCTTGGTGTGATTACATTAAATCAACGGCATAAGGAAGCGGTAAATGACGAATTAGAAAAACTACGGAAACAAAATCCAGACTTGGAACACGTTTTTGCGGACAATGAAAACAGTGAAAAAAACAACGAACCATTCTTTGTGAAAAATCTTGAAAACGTGCAAGGTGATGAGCGGGATTATATTTTCCTTTGTATCGGATATGGTAAAACCGAAGAAGGAAAAATGTCGATGAATTTCGGACCATTGAATAAACAAGGCGGCGAGCGGCGTTTGAATGTTGCTGTTACACGGGCTAAAGACGGTTTGACAGTAATCTCGTCGATAAAATACACAGATATCGACACAACGAGAACATCGAGTTTAGGTCCCGCTTTGTTGCGGAATTATCTTGAATTTGCGGAGTATGGTGTGTCCCGTCTTGGTGCTAAAATTAATGTCAATACCGATGCTGAATGTGAATCGCCGTTTGAAGAACAAGTTAAGGAAGCATTAATAAAAGAAGGATATACAGTTCGTTCTCAAGTTGGATGTTCGGGATATAGAATTGATTTAGCGTTGGCGGACCCGCAAGATACCGGACGATATGTTCTCGGAGTTGAATGTGACGGCGCAATGTATCATTCCTCGAAAACGGCAAGAGATCGAGACCGATTGCGTCAAAAAGTTCTCGAAGGTCTTGGTTGGGTGATTTACAGGATATGGTCAACTGATTGGATTCAAAAACCAGCGATACAAATTGAAAAAATTAAACAAGCGTTTGAACAATCAAAAAAACGTTTAGAATTTGTTTCGACGAAACGGACAGAAGCGAAGCAAACAGAACAGCCGATTTATGTTGAAAAAATCGACCCATTTGCTCCGAAATATGACTTCCAAAACATTGAAAGAGTTTCACCGCAGATATTGCAAAAGACACTGATTGATGTTGTGATGCAAGGCAAATTTACTGAAGAGGAATTGTTACAACTTACGTCAAAGATTCTTGGTTTTGCTCGTCTTGGTTCAAAAATTCGCAAAACGTTATTACAACAGATAAAAAATCTGCGGTCAAAACAACAAATTCAAATCGACGAAGATGGAAAGTTTTTCATAGATAAAACATAGCGGTCTAAAGAGGGAATTTTGTAATATATCAATTACACTTTAAAATTCGTTTTTTAGTAATATATCAGTGGAATATTTTTTTTATTAACCACAGAGGACACAGAGAACACAGAGAAATCAGATTTTGTAATTTTAGATTTT
>JAITKS010000269.1 GCA_031278315.1 Planctomycetaceae bacterium
CTGTGTCTGAACTCAAACTTAAACCTACTCCTGAAATCAAACCTGATCCAAAGCCGGAGCTCAAATTAGCGTCGGTGTCTGAGGTGAAACCGGTTATTAGTGTATCGAAATCAACTTCAGATAAAGTTATGTCGGACAATGCGAAGGCGGCGGTTGTAATTGTTGAGAAATTAGGCGGTAGTTACAAACTTTCTGCTGCCGGTGAATTGACGTTAATAAATGTTGATGGTGCGGCAATGACTGCTGATATGTTTGATGTGTTTGCAAAACAAACTGAACTTGAGACTTTGCAAGTATCAAATTTTCGAGGTCTAAATGATGAAATATTTTCGAAAATAGTTGGGTTGAGTAAATTGAAATCACTTACAATATCTAATTCGATTATAACGAATGCGTCAGCGGCTGTTATTGCGAAATCGTTTCCGTCGCTTCGTACTCTTGACTTATCACGTAATGCCGCTTTGACGGATGATGCACTTTCTTACATCGGCAAGTTGAAAGAGCTTGAATCATTGATAATAAATTATTGTACGTTTTCCGAATTTGGGTTAATGCAAATTGAACGATTACCGAAGTTACGGGCGTTGGATATTCGCGGAAATGTCAATATTGGAACTAGCGGATTAGGAATTGTTGCCGGTATTACGCCGCTTCGTTCTTTGAAGCATGCTTCGAATGTGGTTGATGACAGTGCTATTGCTGAGTTGAAAGCAGCGAAAAATCTTGACACGTTTGACATGTATGATTTTGCTATCACGGACGCTGCGGGTGAAGAGTTGAAAAATTTTCCTAAATTATCGAATCTTATAATTTTTAGATGTTCAAATTTCGGGTCGCAAGGATTTTCTGAATTGAAGGGCAAACCGTTAAAACGTCTAACTTTACGAGACTTGCCGGCTCTGGACGATATCGGCATGGAGACTTTTCGTGAATTGACAACGTTGAAAAGGTTGTATTTGCACGAGTTAAATTCCGTATCAGATATAGGAATGATGAATTTAGTTTACTTGAAGGAGCTTGAGTTAATAGATATTTGGAGTATGCCGTTGGTTTCAGATAAATCAATTGAGTCAATTGCGAAGTTACCAAACTTAAAATCGGTAACAATTCGTTCAACTGCTATTACTGATAAATCAATTGACTTATTGCTGACTTTGCCGAAGTTAGCTGAATTAACTCTAAAAGATAATGCAGCTATTACAGAAACAGCAAAGAAAAAACTAAAAGAATCGGCAGTAAAATCAAAGAAGTTCAAAACTTTATCTATTGATTAATAATCGTTATACTTCGACGATTAAAAATTACGCTTGGTAATTTGCCGGCGGAATATTTGTTTTAGGTTAAATTTGTATTCACTTTGAATTGACATCAGATATTGAAGTCTGATTATTTATGTATCGTACATGAATTTCGGATATGTAAAAGTTATTTGTTGAAAAGTCTGTTTACTGATTAGCGGATTTTACTGAATATCTTTATATTACCGAAATTCATAGTACGGTATTTATACGTATAAAAAAGAAATTTTGTGATACATATCGACAAAACCTATAAACAAGTGTTACAAAGTGAATAATCTGTCCGTTCGAGGAATGATTTGTTTTCTTTAGTTCAATTTTCCGATCAATACACATGACCTGCTTGTTGCCGGTTTGCCGTTAGCATGGATGAACATTTAAATAAACGGATTGTCCGCCCCGTTTGGGGTGAAGTTGATACGGTTTATTGTATAAAAAGAAAACCGATTACCCATAATAACGCATATCATCCATGAACGATACAGAGTTCTACGAAAAACATTTACGTACATTTCCTGACAATAGTGTATTGCTTGATCACGAAGATATTCCATTCTTCAGCAGCTTACCTGAATTGTTGCGATCTGTCAGGAATTTATTTGGCTTGGATATAGTTTTTATCCGAGCTGGTGCGAAATTACCTGATAGAATGCTGCGATCTTTTACCGTGAAGGTCGAGGGCGGTAAATCTCCGGGTAATCTGGTGTTGTTACCGGATGATAATGATAATTTATTAGGCAAATGCAAGATCGGCATGACGGAAGCACAGAGGGAAGAATTTGTTGATTCGCTGGCTTTGTTGCTAGGCGACGCTTATAGATGGCAGCAGATGGTACGAAAATATGAAGAAGAACTTGCTTCGATTATTCCGATTAATTCTGTTAAACATGATGAAATAAAATTTGTAGAGACTTTGTTTAACATTTTAAAATCAGGTGCGAAGTTATTGTGTTGTCAAGCTGCGTCGTTTTATGTGTTGAATATGGACGATCAAACATTAAAGTTACGTTCTTGTTGGGGATTACCGGAGGAACGGTTACTAGAATCGCCTCGTTTGTTGCATGAATCTCTTGCTGACATTGAGGCGATGCTTGGGCAAGCAGTGATCTTAAATGAAGATTATCTTTTTGAAACGTGGCAATCGCCTGAATCTTTTCCAACTGCGATATGTGTTCCGGTAATGTCACCGGCAACAATAATAGGGACGTTATGGTTTTTTGCTGATATAAAACGCGATTTCACTAACAAAGACAGATACTTAATTGAACTAATTGCCGGCAGAATATCAACCGAGCTAGAGCATGCCGCACTAAAACGTGAATTGACAAAGAAAAACGCAGGATAAAATCTAAATTTGGACAAGAACAAAAGCAATCACAAACATAGAGACGCATACTTTGCGTTTCGAATATGATTTATAAAAAATTGTAAAACATAGTAAGCAATTTCTAAAGAGTATATACTATTCATACTTGAAAATTCGGTATTTGTTTTAAACAAAACCAGCCCTGAAAGGGCGATCGGATATTGAGACTCATAACCAACGTAATGGAAACGGAACAATAATGTTGTTAATAATTGTTGTCGTTATTTTTTACCGCCCATTCTGGGTGATTTTATTTTATGCGTTAATGAATTGC
>JAITKS010000294.1 GCA_031278315.1 Planctomycetaceae bacterium
TTTGTAATTTTAGATTTTAAATTTTATATTTTGTGATAATTTATCCATTTGATTTGTATTAATTTATCCGTTTGATTCCGTGTGTGGTGAGTACACCGCGCACGGCTACATTGGAGATACCCCTTCGGGGTATGATAATGATAATGTCTGTAGAGACACAAGGCATTGTGTCTCTACGTTACGGCATAAGCTAACTATCAAGAAGTCTCGCAGGGACGACACGGTTATTCAGATTTTACCCATTCTCATATCTCAATAAAGTGTCGTCCCTGCGGGACTTGGATATGTTTATAGCGTGTGATCCGTAAGCTAAAGCATACGGTTAATAAAGTTTTTTGGTGAATAGTCCCTAGCGGGACTTAACAGATAGTTAGCTCATTTTCGTGTATTTTGTGTTTAAAAATTACAAAAAATTGAAAAACAATTATTCCACTGATATATTACGATTTTTTTATTAATCACAAAGATTATAAAGATCACAAAGATTTTTAGTTTGTTCTTTCTTGAAATTTTACCTTGCATAGAGCGGTCGTTTTGTTACTCGCGATAAAATTGCGCTGTTTTGTGCGAAATATGACCCTGCTTAATCGCGTCATCAAGAGATTGATCTAACGTTCTCATGCCTTTGTCATAATTTGTCTGCATGACATTATTTATTTGATGCGACTTTTCTTCTCGAATCATCGCCCTCACCGCAGAATTTACATACAAGATTTCCGCCACTAAAGACCTGCCCTCATTGTTGTCCCACGGAATAAGTTTTTGACAAATTGCATATTGTAAAGTCGACGCTAACTGGACTCTTATTTGCGGCTGCTGCGCAGCAGGAAATGCACTCACTATCCTCGATACAGTTTGAATCGCAGTCGATGTATGCAAAGTCGCAAAAGTCAGATGCCCCGTTTCCGCAAGAGTTAAAGCTGCCGACATCGTCTCTAAATCTCTCATTTCGCCAATCACAATTACATCAGGGTCCTCCCGCATCGACCGCCGCAACGCTTCAACAAACGTAATAGTGTCCCTGCCGATTTCCCGCTGCGTTACAAATGACCTTAAACTACGATGCCGATACTCAACCGGATCCTCTATCGTATGAATATGACAATAACGTTCTTGATTTATTCTGTTTACTATACTCGCTATAGTTGTCGATTTTCCACTGCTCGTCGCACCAGTTACAAGAACAAGTCCAGCATGTAGCTGACAAATATGTTCAAGCACATTGATCGGTAATCCTAACTCCTTAAAATCAAAAAATCGATTCGGTAACAATCTCAACGCCGCCGCATAAGTATCTTGTTGACGATACGCATTTATACGAATTCTATATCCGCCGTCAACCTCTATCGCCGCATCAAGTTCGCCGGTTCGTTCAAGCTCTTGGATTTCATCCGTTTGAACTATTTGAGATATTACCGCAAAAGTATCTTCGCCAGATAATACTCTCTCGCCCTCCATCGGAATAAGTTTGCCATGAATGCGAATCATCGGAGGATTATCCGCCGCCAAATGTAAATCCGAGCCGTTGTCTGCAATCAGACGATTAAGTAAATTGATCGTTCTATCTTTCATAACAGGATTTGTAATATATCAGAAGAGAATTTTTTTTCAGAATATTTTTTTATCGCCCTCACTTAAATTTTCAATTCGATCACGCCGATTGTCTATCGGAAAAAAACTTTTTAATGACTAGCTTAGTTTTCATATCACAGAATTTTTATCGAATTTCATATCGCGGAATTTCATATCGCGGAATTTTAGCGGAATTTCATAATACGAATTTCATAATACAATCCGTATAAATTATGATTTGTCCCGCCGAAAATATAACATACGATTCGATTATTTATCTTTGCCAACCCATTGTAAAAGCGAATATTTGTTTTTCATCCAACGGATTTTTGCGGATTGGGAAACCAAAATTTAATGCTATCGGTGCAGGTCCCATCATTGGAATCGTTAAATATAAACCGAATCCGATTGACACACGATACTCATCTTCCCATTTGCTTATTGATCTTTCAACCGTACCCGTGTCGATAAAAATAGACCCCATGACCATATCATCTGCCGTAAGCGGGAAAATTAATTCTGCTGAATTATAAAACTCCATACATCCGCCTTCAATTACACCTGCAATATTACGCGGCGAAACACCTCTGTACTCGAACCCCCGCAAACTCGAATAACCGCCGCCAAAATACCTTTCATAAATCGGCGTTCCCGATTCCGAAACATCAAAACTACACCGCAGCCCCAAGACCCAACGCCCGCTGCGATCAGGCCGTTCATGCAACGTATAATATTTGCGAATGTCTATATTGCCGCGTAAAAATTTATAATCGCCCAACACCTGTTCTATTCCAAACGAAATCAAATGACCTTGCGTCGGACGATATTCACTATCTCTTGTATTGTGTCTCGCATTAATACCTATTCCATACATCGGATGACGTCCAAGTGCATTATATAAGTCGTCTGAATAAACTGCCTGATTATAAATACGTACTTCTTGCGCACTCAATGTCAATGAAGTCAAAAAATCTGGTGTCCACAATTTACCAAAAGATACCGAACCGCCAATACGATCTTCATACCACTCATCATAAAAACGCTGATAATAATAACCATTGACACCAAACGAATAATCAAGATTAAATAAATACGGTGTCTCCCAACTTGCTGAATACCGGCTCACATCTGTTCCCGGCATCGCTTCAATGCGAAATCGTTGACCCTTTCCGCGAAAAGCATTTTTCCAATCTTGCAAACGGAATCCTTTGGGAAAATTCAAAATATCGAAATTCTGTTCCTCAATCATAAATCGTCCCATCAATCCCGAATCCGAACTAACTGCAACGCTCATCATTATCGTTCCTGTCCGCGTCTCTTGAACTCGAATAAGCATGTTCGACGGATAAACTTTATCCTGATAAGAATTACTCGGATCAACCGAATAAGACACAGATTGTGAACCCGCATTATCCGAATTATTGCCCAAATAAATATCGTTAGTGTTAATACCAGACGCATTAAATTCAGATAAATTTAATGTCTGCGAAATATATGATTTGCCGGTGTTATCTGCTGTATTGCTGTTCGACATTGGTGATTCCGGCGGACGATATTGTGTCGGCTGAATTGAAATAGGTTGATATTGCAATTGCTGCTCTTGAGATAATGACGCCGGCTGCTCATAAAGTAATGCAACACTGCCGGCAGAAATATTATTCGTTACGTTAATTGGTGCAGGCTGGGTTAATGCAGATCGATAACTCGATTGAGCTGAATAAACATTATTCTGATCCGCATTATTACTTCCAAGCGAATTATATTGACAACGATAAATTACATCATCGAGTTTAACCGCATGAAAATTTTCTTCTGCGCTTGAATCAAATTTTTCTAAAGATAAATCAAGCGGACAAACCGGTAATTGTGTTGCCGGCTGATAATAATTTTGAGGTTGTGATTGCGGTTGAGTTTGTATTTGCGGCTGTTGCTGATATTGGTATTGCTGATTATATAGTCCGTGCGGATATTGAATTAAGTTTTCTTGTTGATTTGTATATGGTTGAGATTTAATGAGATTCGATTCTACATTTTGTTGTTGTGAGTTTTTAATTTTTGTGTTATTTATTTGTTTTTTTTGTTTATTGATTTGTCCTCGAATAACGGGTCCGTCTGCAACGACTAGATTTTGTTTTTCGTTTTCTTCATTTAGTTCTTCCGGCACGGAGAAAGTGATTTCCGGCATTTGACCTTGCATCGGATTTGATATAAATAATCCTGAAGCTAGAAGCCGCCGTTTGCTTGCTTCGATTTCTTTTGTGTTTAATATTTCGCCGGGATGTATTGACAAACGATTAAGTACAGTTTGCCATTTTGTGTACGGGTCTGCGCCTTCGTGTCCTAAAATTTCGACATTAATTTCTTGTAGATAACATTTGTGTCCTTCGTTTATATTTATGATAACGTCAACAATATCTTCATCGATTCGCGGATCAGGTTCTATACTTGCGAATACGTGTCCGATTTCACCGTATTTTTCACGTATTTTTGATATGTCAATTTCTAACATATCTTGGTTGAAATATTTTTCACGAGACAGCTGCATTATTTTTTTTAATTCAGCTTCGGAATAAGATTTTTGACCAACGAATTTAATGTTTCTTATTTTGCACCGTGGACCTTCATCGATTATAAATTTTACGTTTATCCATTTACGGCTTTTTCCTAATCCGCTGTATCCTCCTTTTGTTTCAGTAAATTCGCGATCAACTTTTGCGTAGAAGAATCCGAGTTTACGGTAATAAGCGATCAAAGTTTCGACATCTTCGTCTAATTTTTTTCGAGTGAATTCGCCTCCGAAGTTCCAAAATATTCCGCGTTTAGTTTGGAGTAATGTTTTCAAATGTTCGCCGCTGACTATTTTACTTCCTTCGATTGAAACAGCTAATATTTTTTGTTGTTCACCTTCACTGATATTAAAAACAACGCCGCGGTCGCCGATTTTATCGCCGCTTAACACTTCAACAAAAACATTATGATAGCCGCCTTCACGATAAAAATTTTCAAGACGCTCTTTCGCCTGATGAATTGCAATAGGGTCGATACTTTCTTTAACACGGAGATTAATCTCGTCGAGTAAAGTTTTGCGCGTGTGCGCATGATTACCGATAAAACGTATGTAATGAATGATCGGACGTTCAAAAAACATAAACGTTATAATATAGCCGGTACGTATTTTTTCAACTTTGAGTTTTACATCTATGAAAAGACCCGTATTCATCAATGCTCGTTTATCTTCTTCAAGAGTACCTGAATTGTACGGGCGGTTAGTTTTCGTTTGAATAATTTTCAGAATATCTGTTGCGCTGTTTTGAACATTGCCCGTGATACGAATATCTATAATATTGTTAGATACAGCAGATTTATTCGGATCGGTATCCTTGTCGGGTGTGTTAGATAAAGCATTAGACGTATTGGTTTTAATATCACCAACAGGCGGCTGCGTTTCGGTTGTTTGTGCATGCGCCAAATAAGATGACAAAATTATTGATGAACAAATGATTATTGTTACGATAAATTGGATTATAAATGAATTTTTCATTGTTAAATTTGTTTATGATTTGAGTTTTTGTTTTATTACAATGTATTTGCCCGATTAAACGAAATTTTGAAATGCGTATTGGAAATATACGCATCATACTATTACTATACAATTCTCACTTTAATTTTCGATTTTAATTGCAGTCATTATGACGATACTTAACTTATAATATTCAAATTTATTTATTGTAACAAAAAACGAATTTTCAAATGTGAAATGTATATGAATTTCGGCGGTACAAGTGTTTTACTAAAATGTTTATTTACGATAGGCAAGCAGCTCGAACCGAAAATTCAAGTGAAAGCAATTTAAAATAATGTTTGTGGTTAATTGGAATTTGTCAATTGATAATGTACATTTTATTCTTAAATTTGTCGTTTAGGAAATAACAAATCTGATTTTATTTCGATAATATTTCAGTTGCAATTTCGATACGAATTCATTGACATCTACGAAAGAACGGCGAACAATAACAATTTTTTCGATTCAACGCAAGATCAGATTTTAATATAGTGGTCAGTGGTTAGTGGTCAGTGGTTAGTGGGGGGAATAGTAGATTGCGGATCAATCCGTGTAATTTTCGATCTAAAGGTTATTAGTGATTCGAAATTAGTAATCGGTGACAGCTCCGCATGCGAACTAACCACTGACCACTGACCACTAACCACTATTTCCTTCTCTTGCAAGATTATTTTAATTTGTTCTAATAATTCCCCTTCACAAATATAACTTCAACTGTTAGCGGTTAGTGATTTGCGGAAATTCCTCATGCGAACTCACCACTAACAACTAACAACTCACCACTAACAACTAACAACTATACATTAACCATTAACCACTAATAAACAAATGATAGAAGAAAACAATAACGTTACAAAAAATCCTTTCGACTGGTTTAACACAGGTACTTTTTTACTTGATGGCGGTTGGGGAACCCAGTTGCAGGCATGCGGTCTTGCAATTGGTGAACATCCTGATCTTTGGAATTTATCACATCCTGAAGCGGTATTATCTGTTGCTGAATCTTATGTTGCTGCTGGTAGTAATGTTATATTGAGTAATACATTCGGCGGTACACGATTTGTATTGTCCCGTCATAACTGTGCCGATAAAGTCGAAGCGATAAATAGAGCAGGAGTCGGTATATCAATTAAAGCTGCAAAAGATAAAGCAAAAGTATTCGCTTCCGTAGGACCAAGCGGAATGATGCTAATTTCAGGTAACGTTACCGAACAAGAACTCTACGATGCGTTTCTAGAACAAGTAACCGCAATCGGAAAAGAAAATCCCGACGGAATTATCATCGAAACGATGAGTGATCCGGCTGAAGCTTCTATCGCCGTGAAAGCTGCGAAAACAACAGGTTTACCGGTTGCGGTCTCTATGGTTTTTGATTCAGGCAAAAATAAAGATAGAACAATGATGGGTACGACTCCCGAACAAGCTGTTTCAATTTTAACAGAAGCCGGTGCAGATATTATCGGCGCAAATTGCGGTCAAGGGATAGACGGTTTCATACCAATCTGCAAACGAATGAGAGCCGTTACAAAATTACCGATATGGATGAAAGCAAATGCCGGATTGCCGCAAGTAGTCGAAGGTAAAACTATTTATTCACAATCTCCAGAAGAGTTTGCAGAAAAAACAAAACTACTGATCGAAGCCGGCGCAAACTTCATCGGAGGTTGCTGCGGAACTACGCCAAATTTCATTGCTGCAATGCGAAAATTTATTTAGCAAAAATTCCTATGCTTTTAATGCTATTTTTGTTTTATTAACCACAGAGAACACAGAGAACACAGAGAAAGATGATTTTGTAATTTTATATTTCGTTACAAAAAAAGTAACAGCGGTTAGTGGTTAGCGGTTAGTGGTTAGTGGTTAGTTCGCATGCGGAGATTAGTATCGGCTATAAGTTCGAATCACTAAATTCCTAACCGCTATATCCTGTTGCCCTTTCAGGGCGGATTTGGTATTAAAATAAATACCGAAACAAATACAGAATTTTCAAGTATGAATAGTATATTATGAAAATTCTTACTGAAATATAACCGAAAATTTTATCTTCGTTTTGAAGTTGTATCTTCTATTTTGATAATTTTTACTTCATAGACATCAGGATTATTTACGCTTGGGTCAAGTTGTCTGATATTTTCTAAAGTGAAATTATCCATGCCGGAGTTTGTGAAATTTGGCGTATTGGGTGAAGGCGTATTTTTTGGTGTAGTCTTTGGACGCGGCGGAGTTGGTTTCATTAACTCTTCAAGTGAAGGCGTTACAGTTGGAGTTTGATCAAATGTTTCTGGAATATTGTTATTATCACCGTTACCATTATTTGGCGGCGGGTTCTTCGGGATACCTATATTTGTTCCTTGCCATCCATTTCCGTTACTTGTTTCTGATAAATCGTCAGGAACATTCGGTGATATTTTTTGCGGACTCGTTAAATATTTTTTTTCGGTATTTATAGTATTGTCATTATCGTCTTCCGTAAAATTAAACGGAATATTTGAATTAAATGAGTTACAATTGTTGCAATTCTGATCGGTAAAATATTTATCGTTACAATAATTACCGGATATTCCGTTTAAGATAGAACCGGCTCTATAAAGAGGACCAGCATTTTGAACGCCGCCTTCAACGATTGCGGGCATACAATAATCGTAATCTGTTCCGCACATCCGGCAACCGGCGGAGGATATAAAAATTGTCAACAATAAAAAAGATGCTAAAGATTTCATATTCGTATCTGATAATTGTAATATTTCAGCGGAAGAATTTTTATTTTTGTGTCAAAAAATTCCAATGATATATTACTGATAATTTAAAACTATTCTCACTTGAATTTTCGGTTCGAGCCGCTTGCTTATCTAATTGGAAAGCAGGTTGAAATGAATAACACTTGTATCGCCGAATTTCATAGTACGGCAAATATAGAAATTCCAAAACTGAAATACTATGAATGAATTGTTAGCGGTCTCTATAATCTCCTAATAAATAATATCGACCGCAAAATCGTTATTATCCGCAAAATTTCTCTATTTTTCTCAAATTTCATTCTGGACAACTATATAAATAATTGGTCATATTGCGTTATTTATTTTGAAAATATGAAATAACGAAAGAAACGAAAATTGTAATATATCAGTGGAATATTTTTTTGACAGAATAAACAGGATTACAGGATAGCGGTTAGTGTATAGTGGTTAGTGGTTAGTTCGCATGCGGAGATTAGAACGGATTCTAAAGTTCAAATCACTATGGTTTCAAGTTTTGATTCTTTTAATTTATCATTTAAAAATCCTGTAATCCTGTCAAAAAAACAAAACTAAAGATGCTGTCGAGACGACCGCGTTCCCGAAAAAAATAAATTATTCCACTGATATATTACTTAAAATAAAGATTACACAAATTGATTGCAAAAATATTTCACGAAAATATTTTGCTGAATAGTTGCT
>JAITKS010000331.1 GCA_031278315.1 Planctomycetaceae bacterium
TTCATAATGGTAATCATATCAAATTAACAACAAAGGTAATATATTAGTGGTTAGTGGTTAGTGGTTAGTGGTTAGTGGTTAGTTCGTATGCGGAAATTATCACGGATTATAAGTTCAAATCACTAACTACTAATTGATGGTTTCACGTTTTGATTCTTTTAATTTATCATTTAAAAATCCTGTCAATCTTGTAATCTTGTAATCCTGTCAAAAAACAAAACTAAAGATGCGGTCGAGACGACCGCGTTCCTTCTAACAATAAATTTTTACATTAGGTTTTAAGAAATTAACAACTATTATTGAGCCAATATCAGATCGTCCTTTCAGGGCGATTTTAGTTTATGCGTGAACGGTCACCTTTTTCGTTACAAAAAATAAAAACCGAAATTTAAAATGTAATGAGAATACAACATATTCAACAGAAAATCTTACATAAATACTCACGATCTATTTTGTAACCATTTGATTAATATTGATTCTAGTTTTGCAGAATCTATCGGTTTCGATAAATAATCGTTCATTCCATTTTCAAAAAATGTAGAAACATTTTCTTGAGTTGAACTCGCCGTTAATGCAATAATCGGAGTATTTGTAAGATTCGGTAACATTCTTATTAGTCTTGTTGCTTCTAACCCGTTCATTCCCGGCATAAAATGGTCCATAAAAATCAAATCATATTCACCATCTGCGGCGAGTTTTACTGCCGTTTCTCCATTCGTACACGTTTCAACCCGTAAATTAAACGGAGCCATTAGTCCCTGCGCTACTTTCAAATTAATAACATTGTCATCAACGACTAAAATTTTCGCATCATGCACTACTAATTTTAAATCATTCCATGTTCTATGTTTTTCTTTAATCTCAACTTCTTCACCATTGAAAATATTCGCCAATCCTGCGGAATAAATTGGTAATTTCAAACAAACAATATTACTGTTCAATTGTTTCATATCCAACGTATCGGCATCACGCAGCATCAAAAAAATCTTTTTATTGGAACATTCTTTGTTTTCGCTGAACCAAGTCTCAAAGAATTTTTGCTCATATTGAGACATAAAAATGAAATTATATTTTCCCGTTTCCAACTCTACAGCGGTTTCATTCAAACTGCGGGTAATAACATAATCGACTTTAAGCGATTCAAACGCCCGTAAATAAGATTGAACGAAATTTTCACGCTGTTCATAAACCAAAATTTTCACTTTTTCAGGTTCTCTAACACGGGCAAATGGAATGTAATCGTTGTATTTTTGATTTATCGTTACAATAAATTTACTTCCCTTACCATACTCACTTTTAACATTAATATCTCCATTCATCATATTTACAAGATTTCGCGAAATAGCTAAACCGAGTCCAGTTCCCGTTATGTCATACCGCGTGAGTTTTTTATCAATTTGAATGAAATCGCCAAACAATTTACTCATGTCTTGCGATTTTATTCCTATTCCTGTATCCGAAACTACAATTCTCAATTCGACCATGTTTTCAAAGATATTACCATCGACCGATAAATTTATAAAACCGTCATTGGTAAACTTCGCCGCATTACTCAACAAATTAAGAAATATCTGCCGTAACCGAACTTCATCACCAATTAAATTATTCGGCAACTCACTATTTATATCAACCAGAAAATCAATATTACGGTTAAGATACTGCGTAACAACCGTGTCAACTACGTCATAGATAAGAGACCTCAATTGATACACCGTCTCAACAATTTCCATCTTGCCCGACTCTATTTTCGAGAAGTCTAGAATATCATTTATTATGTTCAGCAAAATATTACCGGCATCCCTAATATTCAACACCATTTCATTTGCGGCAGTCGGCAGATTTTCACGTAATGCTAATTCAGACATTCCAATAATTGCATTCATCGGCGTTCTTATTTCGTGACTCATATTCGCTAGAAATGAACTTTTCACACGACTCGCTTGTTCAGCCTGTTCCTTCGCCGTCAACACTTCCGTAACATCGTGATACAGTAAAATTGCACCTTCCGCTTTACCGTCACTATCAATCATCGGTGTAATATAAACTACATAATAATGCGGCACAATCGGACGTCCCCACGTTGTCATGTGCGCTATTTCCAGTCTATGAAAATCTAACATCGATAACTCTAACGCATTCGTAATTTCCTTAAACTCTGCTCCGCTAAAAACATTGCCGAAAACACGTGCATTAAGAGAACTAAAAGAATCTAATTCCAATATACGCAAAAAAGAATACGTACAATACACAAAACGAGATTCACTATCAACCATAATTATAATGTCCTGACTGTTAGCAAGCAGTAAATTAAAATATCTTCCCTGCCGTATTAACGTTGTTTGCAAGTTGAAATCGATAGTATTGTTCGCATTTATCGCCGCCTTAGTGCGTGTAATCAACGTCTCAAGCCTCATGAGTTCATGCTTAAGCAGCTGATTCTCATTCTCAAGAGATTGACGTAAATTAAACTCATCATAATTGTCAACAATTTGCGATTTTTCGTTTGACATTTTGCTGTCTGTTAAAGTTACAAATAATATTGTAATATTTCAATTGAATATAAAATATAATATGTATCATCCTACAAAAAGAATAGCATCCATATTGCCGAAATTCATAAAACGAAACATATATTTACGTATGCTTTTATTGTTCAATTTCAGTTGTTTGTCTTAACTGATTTAAGTCGTGTGTTGTTTTCATTGCACAAAATTTTGGTCCGCACATTGTACAATAATTTTCATTTTCTCCGCCCGAAATTGAACAATCAAAATTATTTTTTTCACGTGATTTATTATAGAACTCTCTCGCTTTGTCCGGATCAAGAGATAATCTGAATTGCTCGTTCCAATCGAAATTGTATCTTGCTTTTGACATTTCATCATCTCTCATTCTTGCATTTGGTCTATGCCTTGCGACATCCGCTGCATGAGCTGCAATTTTATATGCAATAACACCATCTCTGACATCCTCTAAATCAGGCAGTCCCAAATGCTCTTTCGGCGTAACATAACACAGCATCGCTGCTCCATGATACGCAGCCATAGTCGCACCAATTGCACTTGTTATATGATCATAACCTGGCGCAATATCACACACTACTGGTCCTAAAACATAAAACGGCGTACCTTGACAAACTTCAATCTGACGCTTCACATTCATCTCAATTTGATCAAACGGAATGTGTCCTGGTCCTTCTATCATTACTTGACACCCTAACTGTTTCGCCTTCACTGCCAACTCACCCATGACCTCCAATTCAGCGAATTGTGCTTTATCCGATGCGTCATGCAAACACCCCGGCCGTAAACCGTCACCAAGACTCCAACAAACATCATACGCCCGCATTATTTCACACAGTTCATAGAAGTGGTCATAAAACGGATTCTCGCAATTGTGAGCAATCATCCACTTCGCCGTCAAACTGCCGCCGCGAGAAACAATTCCAGTTAAACGATTGTCAACATAACGAATATGATCACGCAACAACGCTGCATGAATCGTCATGTAATCAACACCTTGTTTCGCCTGATGCTCAACTGCATTAATAAAATCCATCGGCGTCATATCAACGATATTGTCCAGTTCTTCACAAACCTGATACAACGGAACCGTGCCGACAGGAACCGTTACTTCATCAATTATTCTTCGGCGTAAAGAATCAATTTCTAAACCTGTAGAAAGATCCATAACAGTATCAGCACCATAACGAATTGCATATTGAACTTTTGCTGTCTCACAATCCAACCCGCTGCTCAATGCCGAATTGCCAAGATTAGCATTGATTTTCGTCCTTAATTCAATACCAATTCCAATCGGAACAAGACATTTCGATAAATGAACTCTGTTCGCCGGAATAACAAGACGTCCCGCTGCAATCTCTGTACGAATAAATTCCGGCGTTAAATATTCGCTTTCTGCAACCGCAATCATCTCCGGCGTTATATGACCATTTTTCGCTTCAATATATTGAGTCATCGATAAATTTATTCTTAAATTCAAAACCAAATATAACAAACTCCCATTAGATTCAACACCTCCGATATACAACAATTCATACTTGGATTTCAATAATTTAAACGCAAAATCAGTTTTCCAATAAATAATCCAACGGCAGTAAATCGAAATTTATACGCAAACAGTTAAAACTAATCAGTAATAATTTTTTAATAACATGTAATATGTCTGTTGAAATTACTCCTTGCTCTTTACATTTCGTTTTTTATTTTTTGTAACATAAAAATAACAAACGAAAAATTCTGTAAAAACACAAGGCATCGTGTCCCGCTTTTCAGATGTAATATAAACAATATTGACAACAAGAAATAATAATAGTCAATTTATTCCTCTTATTCCTCATAACAAAAAACAAACTTCCACACACGAGATGTATAAAAATATGATAAGAATATTATGTCACAAAAATAGAAATCCCGAAACCAAACTAAACCGTAACCTAAACTTAAACATCACACCTCTACTCTACCGAATCTATCGAAAAAAATGAAATTACACTTTTCGAGAAATCCTACAATCAAATTATTTCGAGTTTTTATTCCACACAATCATAGCAGCAATTGCACCAACAATCACACCAATAAAACCATCAACAATAATTTGCATCATTGGACTTCGAGATAACGGCGGAATATTAGTCATTACAAGCGTTACACAAATTATCATCACCGTAAAATTAAAAACTACAAGAGTTGTTTGTAATCGTTTTTTCTTTTCGTCTTCTGACATCGGCGTAACAGATACATCTACATCTGCTTTTGCACTTTTTTTCACAGATACCGCTTTAGCTTGCTTTGTAGAATCAGCAGCTGCATTGGAACTATCTTTTTTTCTTACAATTAATTGAACAGCATCCGGCGGATAATACTTGGCAATTGCAGCCTTAACCTCCGCCGGCGTGCAAATTGTACTTCTTACCGGTATTTCAAAAATCATCCTCAACTCCTCCTCGACATCAGGATTAATCAACCTTGGCGATGTAAGTAAAAGTTGACCGCGATCAATCATAAGAGGTACAAACGATTGCTGTCTCGCAATATTCGGATTTATCTGAGCAGCAATATTTTCATCGACTCCAACTTCTTCAATACTCACAAACGGTAAACCAATTGATTCCGCATACGCAAGCATTACCGTTTCTTGCGTTCCGAATTTCTTTTGTATAACAGCTTCATGTAAATCAACTCCAACTGAATCCATAAAACTCTTGGCTTGTTTCATCTGTTCCTCTGTAACAATATTATTCGCAAGAAGAATTTCTTCCAACGACCGCCGCACTTGCGACATCGCAACTTTACGACCAAGTGAAATATCATACTCAAGTTTACGAGCCGAATCCGTTAGACAGAGCATCGCCTTAGCAAGCTCATTCAACAACTTTTGAGACTCTTCAATATATTCACCAGATGCAAATTTACGTACATGCGCATTAAGTTGACGATAATTGTCACGAATACGTTTTATGTCATCGTCAAATGGCTTCAATCGTAAAAGTTGATAAAAATTAAGCGGACGATTAGTTGCCTCTATCTTCAGCCATGTACGATAAACATCAATAGGAACTTTTGCCATTCTATCAATTCTCCATTTTTTTTTCAAATGTCTAATTTGTGTAACAAAAAATCAGGATAACTATCCTTCAAACTGTAAATATCAGAATTGCTGAAAAAGATTGACGTGTGTTCTTCTTCAACAATCCTGTAAATCTTGCTTATACTGTTCAAAAAAATTAATAAATAATGTAATATCACCAATAATTAGAGATACCCATTTATTAAAATTGAAAGTTTTACAAATGTACAAGGTCTCGTTCAAATTCTGCCAATGTTTCACAAGATAACGCTTGTTCA
>JAITKS010000338.1 GCA_031278315.1 Planctomycetaceae bacterium
TCCGTAAGCTAAAGCATACGGTTAATAAAGTTTTTTGGTGAATAGTCCCTAGCGGGACTTCTTGATAGTTAACTCCTTTTCGTGTATTTCGTGTTTAAAAATTACAAAAAATTGAAAAACAATTATTCCACTGATATATTCCAATTATATTCCAAAAAGATTTTTTAAAGTTGCCACAATTTAAATTCCTAAACTTGATGATTACTTGACGGAATTTTTATCGCAGTTACAATTTGTCCCGCATTTTGGAAAAAGGCTTGGTCTCATTGATATTCTTTTATAAAACGGCAAAATTTTTCACACAAAAAAATTTTTATTATTACATTATTATTACATTATTATCACATTACTACATTACATCACCAGAAAAACAAACTATTCACCACTACTTTAATTATGGGATCAATTCCAAAAACTAAAAAAATAGAAATGCTGCAAAAAGCATTACACCGGCGTTATAAATGGCAATCCGACCTGCCGGAACGTTCAGTTCTTGAACATCTCGTTTACTCTGCACTTCTCGAAGACGCACCAGTAGAATCTGCATCTACTGCTTACGAAATACTTGAAAGTTACTTTATCGATTGGAACGAAGTCCGAGTGACCACTACACCGGAACTCGCCGAAATAATTTCTGTTCTGCCCGATGCAATTACAGCTGCCGAAAGAGTCCGCAAAGCACTACGCGGTGTTTTCGACAAAACTTACATGTTCGACCTAGAAGACCTCCGAAAAAAAGGCAAAAGTCTATCACAAGCTGTAGCATTTTTAAAATCTCTCGGAACATTAAGTCCATTTATGATTGATTATGTGACACAATTTGCTCTTGGAGGTCACATTATACCTTTAGACGAATCAGCAAGAAGAGTATTCCGCATGCTCGATTTGACTCAAGTAAATAAAGAAAGAACCGAAGAATACGTACCCGGAATTGAACGAGCTGTACCAAAGAAAAATGGAATTTTATTTACAATGGAATTACACAATTTTGCATACTTGCTGCGCTCTACTTTAGATTCAAATAAAAATGCCGGTGAATATTTATCTGTATTAAAAAATATCGATTCGCAAGCACCTACACGCGATTACACACCGCCCGCTTTGACTATTCCAAAACCAAAACCAAAAGAACGAATAATTGCGCCGATTCCAGTCAATATTCCATTTGGCGTGTCTGATGACGAAGATTTCGATGAAGATCACAACGGAACAGAAGCCGAATTTATACCAAACGAATTAAATTCAACCCCAAACGATTTACTAACTTATTACGATAATGCACAAAATAAAATAAAGACAAAAGACAAAAAAGAATCTCCGCAAGATAAATCTCAAAGTAAGAAAAATAAATCTACAAATGTTGCCGCAGCTATGTCAACGGAACAATATTCTACTCCAAAAATCGAACCGGATAAAATTGTAGATAAAAATTCAAAACAGCGGATTAAAACAGTTGAATTGTCTGATAAAAACGCAACAAAAAAAATTGCCGATATAACTAAAACAACTCCAATTCCGCAGAAAAACAACAAAACAAATAAGATTGCAAAACCAAGTAAAAACGCAGCTGTTAATTCCGTTTCCAGCTCTGGACACGCAAAACAATTACCGCAATCGACACAAAAAGATATTACAACAAAAAATAGTTTATTTCAAAATAAAATTAAGAAAAAAGATCGAAAACAAGAATCTAAAAAAATATTGTCCGTAAAATCGCAAAAAAAGGAATTGCAAAAGAATATAAAATCTACAAACACAAAATTCGATAAAAGTAAATCTGCAAGCGCCGTTAAACACGATAAACATGATGCCGCTCAAACAGGAAAGAGATCAAATGATAAAAAACAGCAAAGTAATAAGTCAATTGAAAAGCCGAATAAAAAACAAAACGATAAAAAAGTTAAAAATAATAATAGTAGAAAAATTATCAACGTAGTTTCAAAAGGAAATAAATCTGTAACAAAGCGGTTACAGCAAAAACGTCCTAAATAAATTATGTTGAAAAATTTACAGTAACTAAACAACTAAAACTAAACAACTAAATTTTTTTTGTTAGTTTACGAATATCTTTTTTTGTAACGAAAATTACGTGAAAATCAATTATGTCTGGACATTCACATTGGGCTGGAATTAAACATAAAAAAGCACTTGTTGATGCTAAACGCGGCAAGCTGTGGAGTAAGTTAGCAAAAGCAATAATAATAGCGGCAAAAATGGGAGGCGGCGACCCCGACGCTAATATACGTTTGCGTGCTGCTATAGATGAAGCTAAAGCCGTTAGTTTGCCGAAAGAAAATATAACTCGTGCAATAAAACGCGGTGTAGGCGAACTCGGAGGTGAACAACTTGACGAGTTAGTTTACGAAGGCTATGGACCCGGCGGCGTTGCCGTTCTAGCGGAAGCTGTTACTGATAATAGAAATCGTACCGCACCCGAAATAAGAAAAATTTTTGAGTTGTGCGGCGGTAAACTCGGTTCAACAGGATGTGTCGCATGGAATTTCGATAAAAAAGGACTATTCATTATTACAAAAAGTAATAATTTGACTGAAGAAACTCTAATGGAAATCGTTATCGAATCGGGAGCAGATGACGTTGTTGAAACAAATGACTCGTTTGAAATAACTTGTCTGCCCGCAAATTATGATTCCGTATCAAAAGCGTTAGCACAAGCAAAAATTGAACCCGAAGAATCTCAACTGAGCCTAATTCCAAAAGATACCGCCGAAATTAACGACTTCGATACAGCATCAAAAATTATCAAACTAATGGAATTACTAGACGACCATGACGATATTCAAAAAGTATCATCAAACTTTATCATCCCAGATGAAATTATGAATCAAATAAGTTAGAGGTAACTTCTAAAAACGTAATATTAGGAGAAACGCAAGCGTCTCGTCTGTACTGTTTTTGTATTGCCGAAATTCACCGTATGATTTCATCGTATGATTTCATCGTACGGTATTAATGATTAATGCAAGCAACCGGATAATTCTGAATTATCAATATTATCATTACAGATATTTTTTTGGTTATAGGCGGTTTATTTGAATTAACCGAAACGACCATTAACGAAAATTCATATTTTCAGTGGTTCTCAATTACAAGTCGATAATATCACGTATGCGGGTGAATTATTATCGTATCTTTCAACTCGGCTATTTAAGTTGTTCACGGAATAATTTCGGTAGTTCAAAAAGCTGCAAGTTTGTTTTACGCTAGGCAGGCAGACAGGCGGACAGGCGGACAGACAGGCAGGCGGGCAGGCAGACAGGCGGGCAGACAGACAGACAGACAGACAGGCGGGCAGGCGGGCAGGCGGGCGGCGGGCAGGCGGCTCGAACCGAAAATTCAAGTGAGAACAGTTTCAAATCACGCTGAAGCAATTTTTGGAGGCTTCGGTTTTTTAGTGTTAATAGTTTCGTTTGAGACAGTATAATTTTGAGTAATTATATCGTTTTAATATTTTTCTATTAACGAAATTTGATCAAAGGATTGTAATCTTATGACCGGACTTTACGTTCAAACGAATGTTCCGTCGCTTATTGCTCGTAATCAGCTTAAACAAAATATGGCTGAATTGGGAGATATTCTGACACGGCTTAGTACCGGATTAAGAATAAATTCTGGTAAGGATGATCCGGCTGGTCTAATTGCGAGTGAATTGATCAAAAGCGATATGACCGCAACATCGAAAGCGATCATAAATACGCAACGTGCGAATAGTTTAATTTCTGTTGCGGAGAGTTCGCTTGGACAAATAAATAATTTGTTAAATGATCTTAAAGGTTTAGTTGTCGAAGCTGCCAATGAAGCTGCGATGTCTTCGAGTCAAATTGAGGCGAACCAACTTCAAATTGATGCGACGTTAGATGCAATTGATAGAATTGCTAAAAACACTAATTATCTTGGAAAGCCGCTTCTTGACGGTTCGATGAGTTTTCAAACTCGTAATGCCGATAGGAATCTGTTGCAAGACCTAAAGATTTTTCAAGCTAATTTAGGTGTAAAGTCACAATTGGATGTGAATATTCAGGTGATTGATACGGCGGCTAAAGCTCAATTATTTTATGACAAATCGGGAGTAAGTTACGATACGGTTCTTGAAATTGCGGGCAGTAATGGTGTGGACACGTTTAAATTCAATGCCGGTACAAGTGTTGAAGACATTGCAACCGCTATAAACGCTGTTACCGATTCAACTGGTGTAGCCGCTATAGTTGGAAGCGAATCTACACATGGGCAGATTATGTTGACAAGTGCAGGGTTCGATAATGATATTAATCTGACTGCATTAATTGCAGGAAGTGCTGCTGGAAATTACACTATTAAATTCACTGCCGGAAATACTACTGAAACTACTTATACGATCACGGAACCCGATGGAATAAATCCCGGAATCATTGAATTTAAGTTGAAAATGGAGGAACAAAAAGCGCCTTCGGTCGAGAATTTCGACGAATCTTTTAATGGTGTGTACACGTATCGTATTCCAACGAATAAAATTGTAGGCGGTAATCTGTCGCCATTAATTATTGAAACGAAAAATAACAAATTAATTCGGCAGGTCGAGTTTGTTAAGACATCTGCCGCTTCAATTGCGGGCGGCGGCAAGGCTGCGGTGAATTACAATGAAGCTAACGGAAAGTTACAAATTTTATACGACGGTGTAAGTATTCCATCGGACGCCGAAATTGCAGCTGTAATTAATTCGATGACAGATTTCAAATATATTTCGGGCGGTCTAAATGGAGACGAAGCGGGATATGTCACTGTTTACGACGCCAGACCTAATAACATGCTCAACATAATTGCAACTGTGCCGGGACTAGAATTTGAAAACACTGATGTCGTATTTATCAAAGCTGCAAATGCAACTGATCCGGTTAAACTAGAATATTTCGACAAAGCTCAATATGCTGCGGCTGTGATCACGCATGCCGGCGCATATATTGACAGCGGCGTTACATACGATGTTATTGGACGAATCGCCGCAAAAGAATCCGGCACGAAATATAACGATGTTAAAATATCGTTTGAGCATGATGAGTCTGCGTATAGTCAGGGAGAAGTAACAGCTGTTTATGATGAGCAGACAAAGATATTACATGTTCGAGGTTGGCTGGACAGTACCGCTCCTTCGACTAATGCGAGTTACGGCGCAATTAAAAAAGCAATCGAGGATACTGGACTTTTCACAATGTCGTACAAGTTATCTAATTCGGCGGGGACGCTTGATGGTACATCTATTCCGTTGAGTGTTTCTGTTTCAAGCGGACTAGCTGCGGGGACTTTGGGAGGAATGACTGCGGATGCTTCGGGCAACAACGGATATATTTACACAGGCAGAGTTGCAGGAGATATCGGTACGAATCATCAAGCGTTGATAATTACAGTAGCGGAGGATGTGCCGGTCAATGATATTATTGCGGCGTTTAATGATCCGGCTAATAAATTGATAGCTGCGAATTTTGTTGTTTCGACTCCAAGTAACGGCACGGGTACAATTTTTGATAGTGTGCTTGATGCGAATGTTGCGGTTAAGGTTTACAGTGAGGTTTTGAAGGGAGGAAATAACGGCATGGAGACGGCGGTAACGGCGGCGGAGCTAGCTATGTTTATAAATTGTGATCCGGTATTAGGTGTGATGTTTGAAGCGGCGATTCCTTATGGTCAAACCGGCAGCGGCAAGGTTACGTTATTTGACGAGGCGGCATATTATGGTGATCCGAATGAAGAAACGGGATTACAATTTCTAGGACCGAAAAACTCGCCGGATATTTTATTCGTAACTGACGGCGCAAATTCTGAACTAGGAATTTCGTTTGAATCTTCTACGATAAAAAATTATGATGAGCGTCCGGTTGCGAGTCTTCTTGCGCAAAATCCTAATGCTGCTTTTACTGTAATGGCGAACAGTGCTGGGGACGAGTTTGATAACATGGCTGTAAGAATGATTCGGCTTGATAATAATTACACAGGTGATACGAATTATGCACGATATGTATCGGGGTTATCGAATGCGATGGCGTATTGCAGTATAAACAACGATGCAACTTCGGGAACGGTGAATGAAACAGGCAAGTTTATTGTTTACGGTGTTAAGGGCGGAGAGGAGTTGAATAATGTTGCGATTGTTACTGAACTTGATGTAAATCAGAGTGAGCGGGTTAAGGTTTATTATGATGACGTTAAGAAGAAGTTAGTTATTTCGGTAAACAGCAGTGCGGATAATGTTGCAAGCGGCGGTATTATGTTGTCGGAAGCTGTTGACGCAATAAATGCAACGGGAATTTTTAAAGCAGAATATGATTATAGTTTGAACAGAACGAGTGTAACTTCGCCTGCCGGTCCGGGAATTGCAACGTTTGGAAATATTTTTACAGGCAGCAATACTGTTGAGATCGGAAACACCGGCAACACAGGCGGAAAAAACGGTGTGTTAGAAATTTATATGGGCGATAATATCACTGGACAAGATGCTGTTGAGACGATAAATTCAAACACTGAATTAAGAGCGAAATTCTTTGCGAGTGTTATGGGCGAAACGGCAGACGCCGGAACGGGTAATATTGATTTTCGTAACGATAATATAAGAAAAGTTACAAGCTCGAATGGTAAAACTGCAAACGATGTAAATATGGTTACGGTTCAAATTGGCGAGCCGTATAACGATCTAGGATATATGGTGATACATCTTGCAACTGACAGTTATGGTAATTCGATAACGGCTGCGCGTGAGTTAGTTGATTTCATGAATTCGCTTACTGCTGAGCAGACACGCGGGATAAGTGTTAGTCTAGTAAAGCCGCCCGGAATGGATAATCTGAACCGCACGTGGACTTACGACGAATGCGGTAATGTAATCGTTACACAAGATTGCAACGAGGACTGGGGCAATGGGATTCTTGAGCCGACTGTTGAGATAGACGAATGTGACAATATCATTTATTATCCGATTCAGTTTTATTCGTATGGTGAGCAGCTTACGGCGGGGTATCCGTTGGGCAATGTTGTTGCGGTGAGTGGAATAAATGGTTCGTTTAAAATTTTCGCAAAAAAAGCGGGTGAAGAATTGGAAGGTGTAGGTTTCAGGTATGTAAAATTAGTTGACACAAGTGAATCGATGTGGGCAGATTATGACGAAACTGATAAAGAGATTATTGTTTATGTACATGAGGGCGCAACTGCCAATGAAATCGCAAATATTATTGAGACAAGTGAGAGAACGAAAAATTTATTTCGTGTCGAGCAGTTAGGAAACGGAACGGGTGAAATAAATTTAAAAGATGATTATTTGGTTTTACGCGACGGTATTTATGACGCAGGTTATCGCGGAGGGGCAAAGATACTTGGTGCAACTGATAATGATCCGCATAGATTAGTTTTGGAATCGGTTGAAACCGGTACGAATCAGAAGGTATCGGTTCGGGTTGTAAGCGGCAAGTTCGAGTTGCATGATATAAATGGAAATGTAACTGATTATGTAACGGGAACTGATACGGTTGCAACTGTAAACGGTATAAAAATGCAAAGTGAGGGACAGAAAATTGCAATTAGCAGTGCAACTCTTGCTTTTGAGACTTTCCTGAGCAAGTCTGTAAATGCGGGTGATTCAATATTTTTTAGTATTGTAGGCGGAGGCGCATTATTTCAAGTCGGACCGGAAGTTATTACGAGTCAGCAAATGAGAATTGGGATTCAGAGTGTTACAACGGCGAACCTAGGAGGAATTTCGGGATATTTGTATCAATTGAGAAGTGGAAACTATGCTGATTTAATTACGAATAACAAGCTTGCTGACAAAATTGTTGATGAAGCAATTTTATCGGTTGCGATGTTAAGGGGGCGATTGGGTGCTATTCAAAAAAGTTCGCTTGAGCCGGCGATAGAATCGTTGCAAGATAATTTAGTTCAAATTACGGCTGCCGAATCGCAAATTTCTAATGCTGATTTTGCTGAAGAGAGTTCGCGGTTAACGAGAGCTCAAATTCTTGTGCAAGCCGGTACGAAAACTTTGAGTATTGCGAATCAGTTACCGCAATATGCAGCGTCGTTATTGGGGGGGTAAAAAGGTAATTGTATATTAAAAATGATGTAAGTTTATTTGATGTATAAACGGGTATATTATTTTTGGGTAAACAATTGCGATATTATATTATTTCAATTATAGGAGAAAAAATTTATGCAAAAGAAAATTGGTTTTATTGGTACTGGTCAAATGGCGACATCGTTAGCGTCAGGTTTTTTGAAAAATCAGACTGTCAGACCGGAGCAGCTTTTTGGTTATGATTTATTGCAAGAAGCTTCAAGCAGATTTGCGAAAATAACTAGCGGCAAGGCTGTAAAAACGATTGATGAGCTTGTTCAAGTGTCGGAGGTTGTGGTGTTATCGGTTAAGCCGCAGCAGATGCATGAGGTATTACATGTATTAGCGTCGATAAGATCGCATAGTCATAATGAGTTTAATAGGCTTTGGATTTCGATTGCACCAGGGATACCGATTACATCTTATTTGAAAGAGTTAGGAACGACGGCTAGATTAGTTAGGGTGATGCCGAACACGCCTTGTAATGTTGGGGAGGGGGTGTGTGGATTTTGTGTATCAGAAAGTGCGACTGAAGATGATGTTGCGCTTGCTCAAAATTTGTTATCGACGGTAGGGATTGCTATAAGATTTCCTGAAAGGCAGCTTGATGCTGTAGCTGGTTTATCGGGGAGTGGACCAGCGTATGTTTATATGATGATAGAGGCGATGGCGGATGGCGGGGTGAAAATGGGATTATCTCGTGAATTAGCTTTGAAGTTAGCGGCTCAAACTGTTTTTGGAGCTGCGAAAATGGTGATTCAGACGGGTGAGCATCCGGCTGTATTGAAAGACAGAGTATGTAGTCCGCGAGGAACGACGATTTCGGGGGTTGCCGTATTAGAAAAAGCCGGTTTCAGACATGCCGTCATAAACGCCGTAGAAAACGCAACTCTAAGATCAAAAGAACTAGCAAACGAATAATAATTACTGATTAAAGAAAAGACCTGCTATCTTGATTTTTATTAACGTATCGTAATATACTATTCATACTTGAAAATTCGGTATTTGTTTTAAACAAAACCAGCCCTGAAAGGGCGATCGGATTATAACCCGCCCCATCGGGGCGGGTAAAATCCCCCAAAAACCTAAGCCCT
>JAITKS010000348.1 GCA_031278315.1 Planctomycetaceae bacterium
AAGAATCGCGGTCATCGTTTTTCGGATCGTATTCGTGTAGTGATTTGTGCTTGTTCACGGATATTTTGAATATTGTCGAAAGAATTTGGAAGTTTTTCAAAAAGAAAATCCTGTACAATAAATATTATGAAAAGTTCGCGCAATTTTCTGAAGTATGTTTAGGCTTCTTTAAAAATATAAAGAAGTACAAGGATGAATTACAGACTCTACTCACCGAAAAATTCCGCATCGCAAAAAAATTACCGAATTTTAAAGTAGAAAGAGTATATATTATTTTTTGAGAAAAATCTTGAGGAGATACTTTTCAAATCGAAAATTAGTTTATACTTCTCGTAACTCATTCTTGCGTAGGAAATGAGTTGATTAGTTTCTGTTGATTAGTTTTGGGAGACTAGCCTTAATCTGGTAGAGTAGTTTGCCAAAATATAATACAGACTCGAGAGTTTGATTATTGTTCAACCTTTTTTTATGAGGAGAGCTAGAATGTCATTAGCAAGTATTATTTTTCGGATATGTCTTTGCTTTTTTTTGTTTGTTGTTACATTTTGTGAGGCATTGACCTTGTACAAGCAAAAAACAGGTGATTTCTGCTTATTTGATGAAATAAAAGTCGGTGCTATTATTTATTGGGAAAGGTGTATTACAAGCCAAAATTGTCCAGTTGATACACCGGGAAATGTTTCAGAACTTTTTATGGGTAATGTTGTGATAGACGGTATAACTTACAAATATTATGTCGCTAATTACATGGTTCCAATTACTTGTACCTGTGATGGTCATGGAAAATACACTGTTTGTGGTAGGTCCTGGTTGTGTACAACTGTTCCTTGTAATAACACGATCCCTAAATGTGGAAATAAAACAAAAGCAAATTATAGATGGGTATTTTCCAACACTAATAACATGAATACGGAAGTTCGCCAATATCAAGATGGTTATGCTGTTTTGCCTCATGTAAAAGTAAAATATATTGCTGAGTGTATTCAACAAACGAATAACTCAGGGAGTCTTATACCTTGTGGTCAAAAAGGGTGTAATTAATAATTTGTGTTAGAAGTTGTATTTTTTTAAAAATAATGAAAAAAGTCCTTAATTCCCCGTTTTTTGTAATTATTTGAATTAAAGACACTCTATATAATATATCAGTGGAATTTTTATTTTTTACATTAACCATGAAAAACCGTTATTAATTCAGAAAAATCCGAACACCCATATCGAGAATAATCAATGTAGAGTCGCAATACATTGTGGCTCTACTGCCGTGATTTAAAAATATTCCATTGATATATTCCATATCAAATAAGTTTGTTGTTTAAGCGATTATGAAAGTCATTAAATTTTTATTTTTTTTATTTTGCATTGTTGGATATTTTTTTGAGTGTACTATAGTATCAGCTCAATCTCCGCTTCTCGAAGATATCGTTGCAGGATATAAAACCAATGCGTCATTTTTTTATTCATCGAGAGTTTACTATGAATTTTATGAGGAGGAAAAAAGAAGTTTTTACGGAGATAAAGATCGTAATAAAGACCTCATAAAAAATATTCCAGAAGTAAAAAGTCAAAAGTTTGCATACGATTATTGGACAGATTTTAATAATATTCTTTTACGCGGCGGTAATGCAAATGATATTGATCTGAAAGAACTTTTTGCAAATCAGAAAACAGACCTTAAATCATCGGACTTTGAAACGTTATACCGAAGAACTCCTGTATTTTCATACGTTGCAAAAAATAAATTAGCGTACCAATGGATAGGTTATTCTTCTGCCGTGTCAGTTAATAATACCAGAGAATCTGAACATGCTTTTGCACAAATTGAAATAGATCGAGTTCCGAACTCTATTAAAAATTTTCATTACCCTCCGTTTCTTACATATTCTTTCGACGAAGCGGAGTTTAATGCTGAAGAGGTTTTTCCTGCCGATTATTTCTTTGCCGGTTCTCTCAAAGATAAAAGTATTCTTGGAAAAATAAATATAAAAGGAAAAGATTATGTTGTGATGGAAAGCCGTAAACTCAATCCGAATATTATTGACGGAACTTCTTCCGGGTTTGTATTCTATAATGTTTATACCGGCTGGATTGATACAGAACAAGGATTTCTGCCGGTTCGTATTCAGGCCGCTCATGCGCAATCAGTTAATGGAAAATTTGTTGACGGTTACACATCTTCTTTGCAATATTCGGAAAAGGCGTCGCCGGTTTTTGAAATACATAATATAAAAAAAATAGGTGATGCATTTTATCCAATGGAGACTTCTTTGTGTTTTACCGGATTTTCCGTACAAGCACCGGAACCTAAACCAATATCAGAAATTGATAATAACAATTCTGATAAAAAAGTAAAAGAACAAGACAAAAAAAATATAGACAATTCTCCGCAATCGGCTTATTTATTTAATAATGTACAAAAATGGGTAATACACCGAGTTCAACCCGATGTAGTTTTCCCAAATGATACCCTGACACTTCCATTTCCCAAAGGAACGGAAGTGTTCGATACTCGTACAAAAAAAATCAGCATTGCCGGTATAACTGAAAAAGAGTACGAAGCACAAATTAAATCGGAACTAACTAAATATGACCGTGATTCCGGTTACGTTCTTCCCAACCCGAATGCAAAACGAAAAATCGAAGATTATATTCAGCGATCCTCCGGCAATTATCGAATAACTTTTTTTATTATTGGTTTTAATCTGATAGTTTGGTCATTATTCTTGTGGTACTTTCTTATCCGTTGGAAAAATTATAGAAATAGAAATAGTAAGTCAAAAAAATAAAATATGACTAAATACACATTATTAATATTTGGTATTGTAATTTTTTTAGGGACATCCGGTCTGAAGGCTGATAATATGTTTATGGAACTACCGCCTTGCGGAATAGCAAGTACTTATGGAGCTTTGTTACATTTTGAACAGGCAACATCACTTGAAACAATACGAAACCGTTTCAATAAATTATTTCCTGATTCGGATCCGACTGTTATGACAATATCACAGTTAAGTAATTTACTTTGTTCTTTCGGACTTTATACAATTACCGTTCAAGCCCGTTTGTCTGACCTGTGTAACGAACAACTTCCGGCAATTATTTGTATTACAAAAACAATTGACAAACAAAAACTTCCTGTTGCACATGTTCTTTTATTGCGTCAAATAAACGGCAGTACCGCAATTTTGACCGACTATCAAGGCGGAATTAATTCTCGTAAAATACATATTAACGATTTACAAATTATGTCAGACGGTGTCATTTTGTTGATTGATTCAAAACCTATTTCCGCTTACTCTACTTTGGATATGGCTGCTTCAATTTGGACAATGTTTACATCACTTGTGGGAATTGTTGTTATTTTGTCTTTTCGACGAAATTACAAATCCGAAAATAAAAAATGTACACTTATGCTGTCTCATTTCTTAACCGTTTTGTTTTTTGTTTGTAGTTTCTTGTTGACCGGCTGTAATAGCAGCGAACCGTCAAATATTTCTACATCAACTTCTGAAATCAAAGATAAAAATTCATTAACATTACCAGGGTCAACTTCTGTATCATCAGAAGAAAAAAAGCTGACAGTAATTTATCCTCCGAAGGTTCCGCTATCGTCTCCGCCGGATTCTTTGTTACATTTTGAAAATTGTGTCAAAGATTATGGAGTGTTTTTGTGCGGTCGCGATCATTTTAAAATTGGCGAAGGAGGAAAAAAAATTGAATTTGAATTTCCATTTATAGTCGGAAACAAAGATGTTATTATTGAAAAAATTGATTCTTCATGTAGTTGTGTTGTATCCGATCAGAGTATAGTCGGAAAAAAGTTGACTTCGGCATCAGAGCAAATGTTAAAAATAGTAATGGATGTTGGCGGAATTTGCGGTTCACAATCGGCGTACACACGTATTGTTACGAAACCGGAATCTCCTCAGCCGATCTTGCTCAAAACAGATGTTTTTGTGAAACAATTACCTGAAGTTCCGCGTGCCTTACAAATTCGCAGTATTGACAGTAAAAAAGTTGATATGGAAATCAATATCAATTATTTGCGCGATAAAACGCTCCCTGAAATTGAACTCAATTTAGAACAATGCGATTTTGCTGATTTTCAAATTAAATCGAATAAGCTTACTTCGGGTAAATCTTTTGATATACCGAATGAGTTACAGGATCATTTACTTTTAGAATTAGAATCCAAAAAGGAATACACTATTGGAAAATATGAAACAAAAATAACTCTTGCATGGAAAGAAAAAGAATTTTCGCCTGTACAAATTCCGATAAAAATTCAAATAGAACCACAATTTCGTTTATCGCTTGACAGGGCATTTATCGGTGAAGTCAATCCGGGCGAAACAAAAATATTTCATGTACGATTAATCAGCAACAATGTAAATCAAGATGCAAAAATTAATGTCATTCAAAATGTTGACAATGTCTCTGTTAAACAAGAGAATGACAAATTGATAGTTACGGTCAAATCACCTGATCAAGTTGGACGTTTTGAAAAATCAATCAAATTGAATTTTCAAGGAGAAACAGAATCTATTGTTTTTCCAATATCTGGTATTGTGAAGGTGAAATGATTTGTGTAGTGTTTTAGACTGCTCTCACTTTAATTTTCGGTTCAAGCCGCCTGCTTACCTAATCGGAAAACAGGTTTTACGGAATATACACTTGTATAGCCGAAATTCATAGTATGAAGCGTATAGTATTTTAAACCAATTTTTTAAGGAGTTGAATATGACAAAATCATTTCAATCACTATTTTATGGGGTGTCGTTTGGAGAATGTTACATTTGCGCAACCCTGTTTTATCTGGGAATGTCTTTAGTCCTCATTGCTTCCATACCGGAAAGCACAAACGTTTTTGCCAATTCGGAAGAATGTACACACACAATTACTATTACAGACGAATCAGGCATGCGTGAAGAAACGGTTACTGGGTGTCCAGATGGTCAAATATGTTGTGGAGGAAGTTGTATAGAGGATGGTCAAGGCTGTTGTAACGGAACTTCTTATAATACGAGTACACAGGGATGCTGTAACGGTATAGTATATGATAGTGAAACACAGGGATGTTGTCAGGGAACAACTGCTTATACTATCGGCTCTTGCTGTTGCAAGGAAGAAGGAGTGTCGTGTGGAAGTAATTAAATAATTTGGTAATATATCAGTGGAGTTTTTGTTTTTCAACTTTTTTGAATTACGAATTTGGAAATGAGATTGGTGTAAAATGAGCTTAAAGCCTTTGAGACTTTATACTCCTTACACTTTAAATTTCGGTTTTCGTTTTAAACTAAAATCGCCCTGACAGGGTAACGCCCTACAGAACAAATATAAAACACCAAAGCCCTGTAAGGGCGACAGCAATAATATGTATGATCTTTGGGATTGCGCCCTTTCAGAGCTTGATTTCAAAGGCGAAACCATACGTAGGGCGATTGCCCAACGCTATTGCTGATTGTCCCTACAGAGTGAATTTGTGTACTATTTTTTGACTCAAAAACAAATTGTGAATTTGTTTTGTTGTATTGTTTCTTTATACGATTAAAACACAAAAAAAAGATTATGAAAAAATTGAAATTTTTTCTTTTTATTATTAGCTTTGTCATATTTTGTGTGATTCTATTTTCGGTGGGATATTTTCATCTTGTAATCAATAGCAATTGGGGACCTGTTATTAGTTTGGATTCTACATTTATTGATTTTGGTACAATTACTGTTGGTGATCCTTCTACAAAAGAAATACAAATTACTAACAAAGGTTGGACATCGTTACAAATTATTAAGGTTAAACCGGGATGTGCAGGTTGTATAACGATTCATTCTTACCCTCAAAATTCCATTCAATATGGCAAAACAGGAGTAGTTACTTTTTCATTAGAAACGGGAACTCTGCGCGGTGACATTATGAGGTCGTTTGCAATTACCTCGAATGATAAAGGAAATCCGGTGGCGATTGTACAAGTCAAGGCGAATGTGAAATCACCGTCTACCGAACAATAAGGAATAAACGAGATAGAGATAAATTAATCTAAAAATAAAATGAGTAATAAAAGAGAAAAAACAAATCTTGGAGGTTTTACTCAATTACGATTTATTATCGCTATTATTCTTATTATTGCTGCCGGTCTCAAGACGTACCAACTTGCAACAGCACCGATTCCTCCGCCTGTTCAAGGAAGTATTTTTACCCCGTTGTTGGTAATTTTGAGTAAACGTTGGTTGTTAATGATTATTGTTGAATTAGAAATTTTGTTTGCATTAATTTTGTTTTCCGGTATTTTGCGGCAACTAACATGGTTTATTTCACTATTATGTTTCACATCTTTTTCTATTATTTCAATAATAAAAGGGTTAAGCGGTGAAAGTTCTTGCGGTTGTTTTGGTGTTGTTGCTGTGAATCCGTGGATTACTGTTTTGATGGATTTAATTATTGTAATACTGCTCATTGTTTTTAGCGAACCTATTAAAATCAATTTTAAATTGTCGTTATCGATTCGTAAAAAAATTAATGTTGGTCTTACTGATCTGGTTATTTCTAGCGATTCCAGTTTTGATAGCAATGAATTACTTAAAACAACAATCTTATACAATATTAGGAATAGAATTTACTGGTCCCGATGGTAAACGAATGATCCAGCTTGAACCAGAGAACTGGATAGGCAAAGAATTTCCATTGACTTCTCGTCTTAAACATGTCGATAATTGTGAAACGTTCATGCAAGGAATATGGACGATTATTTTGATTCATACAGAGTGTAAAAAATGCCTTCAACTAATAGCAGATACAGAAAAAAAGAAAGATAAAAATGTAGTAATTATAGAAATACCATCTGATACAGTTTCAGCTCCTGCCAAAACAATTTTTCCATATTTCAAACTGGACGACAACAATGGCTGGTATGTTACAACTCCGTTTATTATAAAACTATCAGACGGAATCTGTGTTTCGGGGAGTGAACCATAACAGATTATATTATCCAGAAAATTTGATTATACTCTATCATTTTATAAATTGGTTCTTTTGTAATATACTATTCTTACTTTATAATCCGTCTTGACGTGTATTTTATGAATTGTTATTATTTGCGAGTTGTTTTTAATTTCGTCAACAACAAAACAATTTTAATTATGAGTTACAATATCCCTCAAGATCAAATTCAGGAACTTCAAACGCAATATTGCAAGAATCGCGGTCATCGTTTTTCGGATCGTATTCGTGTAGTGATTGCGCTTGCTCGCGGATATAAAGTTTCTGATCTTGCTTTAATTTTTATGCTTGACTGCGAACTGCGATACGATTCGTCGTTATTTTCGCTTGTATAATGAAGGCGGTATCAATGGTCTTGTAGAAAAGTATCGCAAAAAATTGGGAAAAATAATATTCGTTTTTCTACTTCCGTATTCACCCAATCTGAATATTGTTGAAAGAATTTAGAAATTTTTCAAAAAGAAAATCCTGTACAATAAATATTATGAAAAGTTCGCACAATTTTCTGAAGTATGTTTAGGCTTCTTTAAAAATATAAAGAAGTACAAGGATGAATTACAGACTCTACTCACCGAAAAATTCCACATCGCAAAAAAAATTACCGAATTCTAAAGTAGAAAGAGTATATTTGACCGTCGCCCCGATTCAAAAAAAGTTTCGTGGGACGAAAAGCTTTCATGGACGGTTGATGAAACAAGCGGAATAAATGTATTAGGATGTTAAATTGAATAACAATAACACTAAAATAAAAGATATGACCAGACGCCGTTTTTTTAATACTAC
>JAITKS010000366.1 GCA_031278315.1 Planctomycetaceae bacterium
TTACAAAAGCAAATTAGGGATGTCAAAGATGTAAACAAACTTGATGAGCTTATCGATTTTGCAATAACTTGTGTATCTCTTGGTGAATTTGCAACAGCATTTAATTGAATGCAGAACAATCCGTGTATAGTTAATTGTTGGCAGTTGGATAGTGTGCAAGAACGAATATTTATTCGTTATTTACAGCTATCCAGTAAATATACTTTTCATACTTTAAGGTTTTTGAAAAGTACAGATATTAAAATAAATATTAAAATTAAAAACGATAAATGCAACGTTACATGCTTAAATCGAAAATACACAGAGCTGTATTAACAGGAACAGATCTTGCTTACGAAGGAAGTATAACAATTGATCCGATACTTCTTGAAGCGTCAAATATTTTGCCTAATGAACAAGTTCATGTTTTGAACCTGAATAATGGAACGCGAATTATAACTTATGCGATAGAAGGTAAACGTGATTCAGGTACTATTTTATTGAACGGTCCCGCTGCACGTAATGGTCAGACCGGAGATATAGTCGTAATCTTGACTTATGCAAATTTTGATGAAAAAGAAATCGTAACTCACAAGCCAATTATCGTAAAAGTCGATAAACGAAATAAAATCATTGAATAGGAAAATTCGTAATATTCGTAATATACTTTTTTCTCTTTAATTTTCGGTCTTAACTGAAATTGAGATACGTATTTTTTTGAAATACGAAACACACGAAAAATATAAAAGAATAATTTTCAATAACAATAACCGCCGAAATTCATAGTATGATACGTTTGATATATTACGAAGTTACCTTAACTAATCGCTTTTACTGGACAAATGTTTTGACACATTTTACAACCGACACAAAGAAATTTATTTATACGAATATCACTATTTTGTTTTTCTAGTCCGGGGCAGCCAAGTTTTAAGCAGATACCGCATTTGCGGCAATTTTTTTCATTAACTTGCAGCGGTTCGCTTATCGACTTGCGCAGATGTAACGGACATGGCGATTTCGACACAATAAGCCACGATTCATCCGAATTGATCGCTTTATCTATTGTCGCTACGACTTCTGAAATCTCTCTTGGATTTACTGTTTTTATGTTACTAATTCCGCAAGCATGACCTAATTCCTCAATTGATATTACAGCTGTTTCTTCTCCCATTAACGTTTTACCGCTGCCCGGATTTTCTTGATGTCCGGTCATTGCTGTAATACGATTGTCAAGCACAATAATTGTAGCGTTACCCTTGTTATACGCTATGTCGAGAAGTCCGGTAATTCCCGAATGAAAAAAAGTTGAATCACCAAGCATCCCGACAACTTTACGCTTATTTCCTATTTTCGACATGCCGTGTGCAACAGAAATTCCGCCTCCCATACAAAGAATAGTGTCGAGTCGAGATAACGGCGGAAATACTCCAAGACTATAACAACCAATATCACCTGTAATAACTACGTCAAATCGACCGAGTGCATAAAATATTCCGCGATGCGGACACCCGGGACAAAGCACCGGCGGACGAGACGGTAACTCCGGTAACTCCGGCAACTCTTGCGATTCCTGTAATTCTTGCGATTCTTGTAAATCTTGTAACTCTGACGATTCTAATTTATCCGCAGAATTTGTAGGACTCAAAATAGAATTATCGTGCAACTTAATATCGACGGTTTGTTTTTTACCTTCGATAATATTTTTACGATCATAAAGCAAGTCGGGAGAAAGCTCGCCGATAATTGGTATTACACTTTTTCCGATACATGAAATTCCAAGTGCTTTAATATGTTCTTCAAGAAAGTCTTCGAGTTCTTCAATTACAACCAAGCGTTTTACTTGTGAAGCGAATTTTGTTATCAAATTATTCGAAAACGGAAATGATACGCCAAACTTTAACGTTGACGCTTCGGGAAAAACTTCTCGAACATATTGATATGCAATACCAGATGTGATAATACCGAGATCAATGTTGCGTATTTCGATTTTATTTATTTCAAGTTCGGTTAGTGTTTTACAAATTTGGTCGAGGCGTGATTCAATTTGTACTCTCATTTTACGTCCCCAGAGCGGAATTGGTACAAATTGCGGCGGATTTTTTTCAAAGTTTATTTCGTTCTTTGATTCTTCACGTTCTTTGAATTTTACGAGACTACGTGAATGAGAAACTCTTGTTGTGGTACGCAAGATTACGGGAGTTTTGCATGATTCGGATAGTTGAATAGCGAGTTTAACATATTCTTTTGCTTCGGTAGAATCAGATGGTTCGAATATAGGAATTTTTGCGAATTGTGCGTATCGTCTTGTATCTTGTTCGTTTTGTGAGGAGTGCATACCAGGGTCATCTGCGACAACGGCGATAAATCCGCCGACGCAGCCGATATAACTCAAAGTCATAAGCGGGTCAGCGGCGACATTTAATCCGACATGTTTCATGGTAGTAATTGCTCTGCCGCCTGTCCAAGATGCACCGACGGCAACTTCAAAGGCAACTTTTTCGTTAGGTGACCATTCCGCATAAATCGTGTCGGAATATTTAGCTGCGATTGTTTCAAGAATCTCTGTTGAAGGTGTACCCGGATAACCGCTGGCAAACGTAATTCCAGATTCATAAGCTCCGCGAGCTATGGCTTCATTACCAGAAAGTAAGCTAATTTTTGGTATAGTGTCCACAAATTTAATTTAGTCAAAAAACTGACGGCAAGGAATTTTTAAACTGTTCTATCTTGGAAGTAATTGTAATATAGTAATATCAGTGGAATATTTGTTTTTCGCTTTTTTGGAATTTTTTTAGGATTATGAATTTTAAAACTAATCTTATTTTTTATCTTATTTTTTGAAATACGAAATACACGAAGAAATGAAATAGACGAAAAAAAAATAGGAAATAAAAATGTTCGTGAATTTTGTTATTTCGTGTATTTTGTGTATTTCGTAATCTCAAAAACCAAAAAATTCTGCTGATATGTTACGTTTTTAGAAATTCCTTAAATAAAAGGTGATTTCGGCAATTTGTTTTAAAGATTTTGTTGAAATATCTCATAACAAAGGGGGATAATTTTATCATGCTTGAAAATGCAGTCAATAGTAATTTTAGATTGCAGATTGCGGTTGACTTCAAAAGCTAAACCTGTGTATTAGTGATTCGAAATTATAGTTAATGATAGCTCCGCATGCGAACTAACCGCTAACTGCTAACCGTTAATTCATATTATTATTTTGTGTTTTGGTTATTTAATTTTCCCCGCAGGAAAGAAACGGTAATTGCGTCTAGAACGCTGTCGGTTGGTACCTCTTTATCTGCGTGGATTATTAGTTGATTACCGGTTTGCCAGAAGATTGCGTACGTTAATTTACCGTTATCGAATGTCAGTACTCGTGCTTCATTCATTAAGTCGAGATAGAAAAAGGTCATTTCGAATCCGGTTACATATTTTTCGTACATGATTTCATCAATACGTTCAACTTCCATATCTTGATATTCTGCTCTCATCGTTTCCAGAACTTCTTCAGCGATTTCATCGGGATTCTGACCGGCAGGATATTTTTTCAGCACCCAGAATGCTCCGTCGTCATTTGTAATTTGGATTGTTCCGTCGATTCTATTCATTTGTGATTCGCACATTTCCCAATTGTCGGGGTAACAAATATACACGTTATGTTTATCGTATTCTTTCATATTTATTGTAGAAAAATCCTGCTGTTTGCAGGGGGGTGAGCGGTAAAAAAATAATGGGAGACTATTCAGTGAAATATTTTTTTGCAATGAATTTTTTGCAATTTTTAGTAATATATCAGCGGAATATTTTATTACAATATTTGTTGTAAAAATTTCAGCGCAATTTGTAGATTACAGATTGCAGATTGATGATTGGTAATATATCAATGGAATAATTTATTGTTCTTGGGAACGCGGTCGTCTTGACTGTATCTTTAGGCGTTTTTTGTACAAAATGCAGGCGAGACGCCTGCGTTCCTGATACAATAATTTATTCCGCTGATATACCAATTACACTTTAAAATTCGTTTTTTAGTAATATATCAGTGAATATTTTTTTTATTAACCACAGAGGACACAGAGAACACAGAGAAATCAGATTTTGTAATTTTAGATTTTAAATTTAAGGGAACGCAGGCGTCCCGCCTGCATCTTTTGCATCTTTTTTGTACAAAAAACGCCTAAAGATGCGGTCGAGACGACCGCGATCCCGGCAACAATAAATTATTTCACTGATATATTACAAAAAATTTCGAGTTTATTTTTTTTGACAGGATAGCGGTTAGTTTGCATTTGTTTTTAAAACACAAAACACACGAAATTACACGAAAAACACAAAAAGATTTTTAAATAATTTTTGTGTGTTTTCGTTATTTCGTGTGTTTCGTTATCTCAAAAAAACAAATATTCCAATGAGATATTACAAACAGGAACATTCACAAATATAAAAATCGCCGGAACTGTTACCATTAATTTTTTGATGTTAATTTTATGTCAATTACATTTTTGCCGGCTTTGATTTCATATTCCAGATCAGTTGTTGAAAAATCGACATACTTTTGCGGAACTTGTTCAGGAATATTTTCCATCGGTTGCGCCGTCGTTAATGTAACTTTATATCTGCCCGGAACAGCGCCGCTTTTCTTATCCGCATAGAATATTTCATATTTTCCCGAACTATTCGTTCCGCCCATCGAATTTAATCCTTGTCCGTCTGTAGGAATAAAGTTTATAGCGGCATTTTGAAGCGGTACGCCGTCAAGCGTTACAACTCCTGTTACCTTGCCGATGCCAATATTATTCCCGCCGCAGCCAAACATAACTGCAACAAGAATAAACATAATCACACAAAATATTTTTTGAACATATATTTTCATTTTTAAGTCTAGGTTTTAATTTAAAGGTTGAAGGTTGAAGGTTAAAATTTTAAAGTTAAGGTTGAAGGTTGAAGGTTTTAAGTTTTAAGTAATTTCTAAAAAAATTGTAATATATCAGTCTTCAAAAAATTGAAAAACAAAAATTCTACTGATATATACTTTTCATACTTGAAAATTCGGTATTGGTTTTAAACAAAACCAGCCCTGAAAGGGCGATCGGATTATAACCCGCCCCAGCGGGGCGGGTAAAATCCCCCAAAAACCTAAGCCCTGAAAGGGCGATCGGATATTGAGACTCATAACCAACGTAATGGAAACGGAACAATAATTGTTGTTAATAATTGTTGTCGTTATTTTTTACCGCCCATTCTGGGTGATTTTATTTTATGCGTTAATGAATTG
>JAITKS010000373.1 GCA_031278315.1 Planctomycetaceae bacterium
TTAAATATGCAGCAGGTAATTTAACAAAAATCAAATACCTACCCCAAAAAACTTTTATTCACTGCATTGTATTTCAAAATATTTTTTGCAAAAAACAAAAAATCAAACACACCTTTTACAATAACTTGAATAAAATAAGAAAAAATTGAAAAATTCTTTTTCTCATCTTAACAAAAAATTTTCAAATTTTTTTATTTCGTACCTAATTGTAGAACTTGTGTTAGTTAGTTTTGTATTTTCTTTTATGTCATATTGAAAAAAAATACTGAAAAAACAAAATATATCTCTACGGGATGCAGACGATTTATCGCGTTGTTTTCTACCCAATATATTGTTCCTAACAGGGCGAAAAAAATTTTTACTTGATATAATAGTAAAATAATTGCGAAAATTTCACTGATATAGTACCAATTTTTAAATACATTAATTACTAAAAAAACGCAATACCCCCAAAAGAATTCTATTTTTGATTGAAGTTATAAAACGTCTCAAGTCGATAGATTCAACAATACAAACCATCTCCCTAATTTAACCCTTAATTTTAACAAAATTTTATGTTAAACTTCAATAATTTTACTAATTTTTACTCGATTGTAAAAACACTTCGGTTCGAGCTAAAGCCAGAATATGAAACTGGTCAATTGATCGGAACCTTATTGGAACAGACCGAAGAAAAATCTACCGAAAAAAAACATCACGAAAGCATTCAAAACGATTTGGAACTTTCAGAAAGTTACAAAAAAGTAAAGCAACTGATGGATTGCAAACATAGAGAGATTATTGATACTGTTCTCAGTAGTGTTTCTTTTACCAAAGACGAATTAAACGAGTTAGAGAAACTTAATAGTGACAACAAAGAAGAAGAATATTTCGATCAAGATGAAATAGAAAACAATACTAAAAACAAAAAAGATCCATTTTCTCACTTGCGAAAAAAAATTGCAGACGCATTAAAAACAAAAGCCCAAATAATGTTCAATAAAAAAATTCTAAATTCAAGTTATAAAAACAAAGAAGAGAATGATACGGAAAATGAAGATGCAGAAGAAATTTCAACAAATAAAAAAAATAAGAAAAAAGAAAAATGCGAATTAGAAAAGTGGCTGGATCATGCTAATGAAAAATATCTTGAATTGGCTAATAACAAAACAATTGACAAGGAAGCAATCCGGAAAGATTTGGAAAGAATGCAAAGATTTTTTACCTATTTTAGTGGGTTCAATCAGAACAGAGAAAATGTTTATTCAGATGATAAAATAGCCACAGCTATACCGTTTCGAATAGTCAATGATAATTTTCCGATTTTCAGGAGAAATATGGAAAATTACAAAAAAATACGCGAGACTTATCCCGAATTGGCGGCAATTATTGATAAAAAGGGTGTAAAAGAAATTTTCCAGTTGAATTATTTCAATCAATGTCTCACACAAGAAGGAATTGATATTTACAACAAAGAAAAGTTAGGTATTGTCGCTAAAGAACAAGGGAAAGAGCAAGAGAAAGGTATTAACCAAATTATCAATGAATATGCGCAACAAAAAAATAAAGACATCAAAGAAAGTACTCCCAAAGATGAAAAACCAAAGAAAGTAAAAATTGCTGTATTTGATAAACTGAAAAAACAAATTCTCAGTATCAACAAAACAAAATCATTTCAATTTGAAGTATTTGAAGATACATCTGAAGTCATCGGCGGTATTAACAAACGTTACAATTTTCTGATTGGAACAGAAAAAAATAAACTGAGCCTGATTGATGAAATAAAAAACTTTCTGAAAAATATCGCAAGTTATGATTTGGAGGATGTCTATCTGAACGAAAGATTTATCAGTAAACTATCAAAGAAATTATTCGATAACGGTAGTTATATTGCGACTGCTTTGGAAAGATGGTATGACGATAATAATGAGATCAAAAAAATCGAAAAAGACAAGGAAAAATTTTTATCAAGTAAGCAATTTTCAATACAGTTAATACATCGCAGTATTAAATACTATATGGACAATTATGAACAAAATCAAACTATAAAAAATAAATATCAAAATTGTGAAAATATTATAGTTGATTATTTTAAAAATCCTACGATTACTATCGAATACGAACAAAATGAAGAAACAATAGCGGAACATAAGAAATTGTTTGATGAGTTAGTAATACGCAAAAACAACATTAACTATATCTTGAACGAACCGTACAATAAAGACCTTAAAGAAGAAAAAGAAGCAGGCAGCGACAGCGAAAAAGTAAAAGCATTTTTAGACGCTTTATTGGAGTTCCACTATATTTTAAGTCCATTTTTTGTTAAAGATAAGAATATTGAAAAAGATGAGGAGTTTTACAATGAAAGAAAAAGATTACAGGAATTACTTTTTGAAGTAGAAATTCTGGACGTGTATAACCAAACACGTAACTATATCACGCAGAAACCTTACAAATTAGATAAATTTAGGCTGATGTTTGAAGCCCCGCACTTTGCTGGAGGTTGGGATAAAAACAAAGAGCGAGATTATCAAACGGTCATTTTACGAAAAGACAAGTTTTATTATTTGGCAATTATGGACAAGAAATCTAAGTCCGTATTTGAAGATGAAAATTTGGATACTTCTAAAATTGAGAAAAAACTGAAGAAAGAGCGTGAAATTTTAATCGAAACAGAGAATAAGTTCAAAAATAAAAAAGAAGGTACCAAGATTTTTAATTCTACAAAAGAAAAAATAAAGATATATCAAGACAATATAGCAACAATGTCAAAAACTATTGATGTATTGAACAACACATCTGAAATCTATACTAAAGTCGATTATAAATACTTCAAAGATTGCCATAAGATGATACCCAAATGCAGCATTCAAACTAATAAAGTTAAAAATCATTTTAAGAATAGTTCAAAAAATTTTGTAATAGAAAAAGATACAGGTCGAAGTACCAGCAGTAAAGGATTTGTAAAGGAACTCGTTATTTCAAAAGAAATTTTCGATTTGCATAATCAAGTATTCGATAAGGATACAAAAACTTTTGTTCCTAAAAAGGAAAAAGATGAAACTCGTCCAAAAAAGTTTCAAAAAGAATATTTTGAACACTCAAAAGATCAAAAAGGTTATTTGGCAGCAATTAAGAAATGGATTGGATTTTGTAAATTATTTTTGGAAAGTTATGAAAGCACTGCGACAGCCGGATATGATTACGGCGATGTGTTTGAGCAACAGTATGAAGACATAAGTACCTTTTATGATAAGTTGGATACTTGTATCTATAAATTGACGGTTGAGAGAAAAATATCTGCCGCATACATAAGGCAACTTGTTCAAGACGGCAAAATTTATCTTTTCAAAATTCATAATAAAGATTTCAATCCGGGAAGTACCGGAAAGAAAAATCTGCATACTCTTTATTGGGAGATGTTATTTGATCAAAAGAATCTGGAAGATGTTGTTTTCCAGTTGAATGGCGATGCAAAATTGTTTTATCGCGAAGCTTCCAATATAAAAAACAACACGATCCATGAAACCGGTATTAAAGCAGCAAAAAAGTTTTTTGAACTTCCTGATGGAACTTTGGAACCAGTTCCAGCACAAAGTATAAAAAATCTGAACAATTATTTTTCAAATAATACTCCAATTGAAAAATGGAATGAAGCGGATAAAAAATACAAAGATAACTTCTCAATAATCGGGCGAAAAGAAAATAAAATTGGCATAACGAAAGATGAAAGATTTACTAAAGATAAAATTCAATTCCATTGTCCTATTACAATTAATTTTAAGTCTAAAGCCAAGAAAAAAATTACTAATATTAATAATGATGTACTTGATTTTTTATATCGACGCGATGATGTACATATTATCGGTTTAGATCGCGGCGAGCGTAATTTGATTTATTTAACGATGATAGATCAAGACGGAAAAATTGTTGACGGGATGCAATTTTCGCTCAATGAATTGGAACGGCAATATGAATTTAATGGACAAAATAAGTCACAGAAAATAAATTATCATGAACTATTACAAAAAAAGGAAGTTAGTAGAACGGAGGCTCGAAAAAACTGGCAAACTATTGAAAATATTAAGGAACTGAAAGAAGGGTATTTATCTTTAGTTATTCATCAACTAGCCAAATTAATGGTGGAAAAAAACGCTATTATTGTAATGGAGGATTTGAACTACGGATTCAAAGACAACAGAGCCAAAGTTGAAAAACAAATTTATCAGAAATTTGAGAATATGCTCATCAGAAAACTTCAGTATTTAGTAACGGATAAAGATAATTTGTATGATACAGGCGGAATTTTAAAAGCGTATCAATTAACCAATGCTGAAATTCCGTCTTATAAAGACATGAGTAAACAAGTTGGTTTTTTATTTTATGTTCCGCCGGATTATACGAGTAAAATTGATCCGGTAACTGGATTTGTCAACTTATTGGATACCAGATATACGAACATAAAAAACGCTGTCGAATTACTTAATAAATTTGACACTATTTATTATGATACGAAAAATCATTATTTTAGATTCGAATTTGATTACAAGAATTTTGATAAATTACGAGTTGACGATGTAAAGGAATTTAAACGTACAAAATGGTCAGTATGTTCACATAATGCTGACCGATCTATAGCAGAGCGGCAAAACAATAAATGGATACGGAGATCGATAGATATTCAAAGTAAACTGACAGAGTTATTTGAAAAATACATTACTGATTTTAAGAGTGGAAAATGTTTGAAAGAATCAATTTGTAAAGTAAATGATGCTAAGTTTTTTGAAAATTTATTAAAATATCTTTATATTTTGTTATCTGTACGTCATACGTGGAAAGATGATAAAGGTAATGAATATGATACTATTGTTTCCTCTGTTGAGTTGGTTCAAGGTTCGAATGAATTTTATTGTAGTGATGTTGAGAAGAAAAAAGGTACAAATAAAGATGGACGATGGATATCCGAATTGCCGGTTGATGCTGATGCTAATGGTGCATATAACATTGCTTGTAAAGGATTATTGTTATTGAAAAAGTTGAATGAAATAGATGACAAAGAGAAAGCAATTAATGCGTTCAATGATCTTAAAAAAGCTAAAGAGGAGTTGGAGAAAACGAATGATAAGAAAACGAAAGATAAGAAAATAAAAGATGAAAAAACAGAAGATAAAAAAACAAAAAAGAAGAAAGTGAGTCAATGGTGTCCTAATAAAGAATGGTTGAAATTTGTACAAGAGAAAAATACGCAAGAATAAAATGTACGAGTATATTGCTATATCGACGTTAAATGATTGTATATTTTGTCCGTATTCGATTTATTTGTACAATGTTTATATGACTGGTGATGAAGAGTTGTTTCATGCTGTTCCGCAGACTCGCGGTAAAGCCGCACATGAAACGATTCAAATGTGTTTTTACAAATTCGGCTGAAATATTACAACATTCATTCATTCATTCATATTTAATTCATGGATCATTTACATTGTGAAATCGACGCAATTCGTCAACGTTTAGGTAAAAAACTCTTGATTCTCGGACATCATTATCAACGAGAAGAAATTGT
>JAITKS010000406.1 GCA_031278315.1 Planctomycetaceae bacterium
CCCCGCCCCGTTTAATGTTTGCCCCCGACCCGTTTATGTTTGCCATTTGGGGCGGGGGAAACATCATTTGGGGACGGGGGAAACATCATTTGGGGACGGGGGAAACATCATTTGGGGACGGGGGAAACATCATTTGGGGCGGGGGAAACATCATTTGGGGCGGGGGGCAAACATAAAACGGGGCGGGGGCAAGCCCCGCCCCTACTAAATTCCACTGATATATTACTATTATTTCATATTTTTATTTCTGTATTTTTTACTTGCTTCTTGTAAAAAGTCTTGTTCTTCTTTTGTTAATCCGGCTTCTCCTACTTTGCCGTATTTATCTAGGATTTCATCAAGTCGTTTTGTATATTCTGCTTCTTTCAAATTATTTGAATTATAATCATTTGTTGTTGAATTCTTGCCGCCATTGAATATTTTCAAAGTAGTTTTTACATTTGATATCGTTCTGTTTTTTATCCTTAAAAAAGAACCCGTGAACGACAGATTTTTTTTGAACATAAGATAATAATAAATCAAAGCAAACACTGCACCTCCAAGATGCGCTGTGTAACCGATTCCTGTTTTAGAATTTCCCATTGCACCAATAAAATCAGTTCCGACAAGAATAATCCCCAAAACCCACATCGGCATCGGAATTACAAACATAAATAATATCGTTTTATTCGGATACAAAAAAGCATACATAATCACAACCGCAACAACACCGCCCGACGCCCCTAAGCCTCCCGCATTCTGCGAAAAAACCGCATGAGATATACTAGCAAAAATTATCGCCAAAATATAAAACAAAAAATATTCACCACGCCCAAGACGCCATTCAATATTGTCTGTCCGTACTATCCCGCTGCCTGTACCGCCAATGCCGCCGCTAAACGCAAGTCCATATCCAAATATCAACAAACCTAACATATTAAGCAAAATATGACTAATATCAGACGGCGAATGAACAAATCCGCTTGTCAAAAATGTGTACCAACGCCAAGGATCATAAAGAACTCCGGGCGGCGTCATTAATATACTAGTTAAGAAATTATTTTGAGGAAAAAATAATCCATTAGTCAACCACAATGCAAAATTGACAATCACTATACGCATCGTTACAGACATCTTCGCAACATTGTTACCCCTGCGGCGTTGATTCCGATTATAATTGTCCCAGAAATAATCACGATCTGATAATCCCATCTTAAATAAGAGCTGTGTAAAAATTAATCGCTCACGTTTCAATTCTTATCAACAAAACGAAAAAGCTAGTTCAAAAAAATAATTTGACAAAATTCTATTTAACGATCAAATTTTGCCGTTCATACAGGTTTGATATTTCTTCCCGCAACAAGTTGTCTTAACATCCATCCGACTACAATTGCACCGATAACAAATATTATCAAAAACGGAATAAACGCCTCCCAAGCGATTTGTAACGTCCGCGCAGAATCAACATATTGATGAAGCCGCATATTCTGACCAAGCTGACGTATTATCCCAAAACCAGTAATAGCTGTAAGTTGCGCAATTACAACTAATGCCGCAAGTATTTTACCTTGTAATCCAATACATAATTTCATCGCCAAAATAACTAATCCGGCAATAGCCGTTGCAACTGTCGATACTGTAAAAACTGATAACTCCGTTACTGTCAATTCAGATATTTTAGATGACACGAATCCGTCAATTTTAAGTCCGGCAGTTAGACAACCAATTCCCGCCAACATAATCGATGCAATTATAGTAATCACGAGAGCAAACGAGAGAGTCCAACGTTGATATTCTGTGTCGGATTTAGTATCTGAATCTGATTCGGTTTTTTTTCGTAACAAAAAATATGAATCGAAAATACTCCAAACGCCGGTTGTTATCAAACTGATTGCAAATACTGTTGCTAATCGAATCCAAACAGACGGATCATTCATGTTGTTTGCTAAACCTGTTGTTGCACCGTAAAATCCGGTACGTTCCATTATTGGTAACCATAAATCACTGCGTACCATAAGCGTTTGCGCATTGACTATCATTATTCCAATTGTAATAAGACATATCGACGCAATAATACCAAATATTATTGTACGAATTTTATTAGAACCAGAATTTTTGTTACGTTTATTTACCTTTTTGTTTTTATTAGATACCGGTTGAATCAACCCAGATGCAGCAGCACTAAATGATGCAAGATAAACAGAATAATATCCGACAATAAGAATCGGAACAACTGCAAACCAACACCACGCCATTAGTATTGTTGCGGTATAAAACGGCTTAAAAAACAAGGTCTGTGTGAATAGCAAAGGTACAATTCCGAAATTAATACCAATCGCCAACATAATAGGTAATTGAACAAATATACGCCGCGCAAATCGATTGGAATTTTTACCATTGATCAACAAACATAATATAGCCAACGGCAAACCCGCAAACCATATTCCCATCGGAACCGAATGAAGGACAAAACCTAATACTTTGAAAAATTGAGCAACTATATACAACATTTTTCTAATTAAATTAAAAAGTTATTGTTGATTGTTTATTGTTTAACAGCCGTATCTGTAAGCTGAAACTAAATGATTAAGATAATTTTGTCCTTGCAGGACAAGTAAATTGACTTCTTTCACCTTTTCTATAATTTTCCGTGTTACAAATATTTCACTGAAATATTCATACTATTCAGCAGAACATTTTATTGGAATATTTTTGCAGCAAATTGTGTAATTTTTAACTTGTTCTTTCTTTCTCTTTAATTGTGATTTGTCGTTTGTTTATCTATCGGAAAGAAATTTTACTGAATATGCACTTGTTCAAATTTCATATTACGAGTTGTATAGAAGTTTGTCAATTTTGAGAATTGGATCGAAAAGTCGGGTAATTGTAACAATAAATCTCAACAAGTGAAGCTGCTCCGTATTAATTATTTTGAAATTCGCTTATATAAATAGGAATTATTTTGTCATCGTTTGTTAAAAATTTACGCTATACATTTAGTAGAATAATATATCTAATATATCAGTGAAATTTTTCAAAAGGAGCTGACAATCAAGAAATCCTACAGGGATGACACTTTATTAATCATATACTTTAGCATACGGAAAGAGCAGATATATAAAAAACAACACGTAACTGACAACTTTTGAATATATAGTTATAGTTACGTGTGTATTTTTTTAAATCACGTAAATTTATTTGCGATATTATAAGAGTAATAAAATCTGCAAATTTCATTTGTGATTTATTTCCGAGTTCCAACCTTTTAATTACTTCGTTTCAGTAGTTGCGGGTGTAGGCTCTGGTTGTTCTGGTGCCGGCGACGGAGTCGGCGGGGCTGGTTTAGGAGCAGGCTCTGGTGTTGCGCTGCCGCATCCGACAATAGCAAACGATGCTAATGCAACAACTACTAATGTAATTAGTTTTCTCATGAAAATTTCCTTTATTGTTAGGAGTTTCAGTTTTGTTTAAAGGGTACCGCAATACAAATCAGTACCCGACTGCGTTAAATCATATTCAAAAATAGATTTTATTCAATGAGGGGGGACAAAAATATAAAATTTTTTTTTAATATCTCGGTAGAATAATTTATTGTTATCGGTAACGCAGTCATCTCGACCGCATTTTTAGGTGTTTTCTTGACAGGATTACAAGATAGCGGTTAGTGGTTAGTGGTTAGTGGTTAGTTCGCATGCGGAGATTAACACGGATTGTAAAGTTCAAATTATTAAATCATTATTCACTAATCTTATTTTGTTTTTATTAACCACAGAAAACACAGAAAACACAGAGAAAGATGATTTTGTAATTTGTAATATATCAGTGGAATAATTGTTTTTCAAATTTTTGTAATTTGTAAACACGAAATACACGAAAATGAGCTAATAAAGTGTCGTCTCTGCGGGACTTAATAGGTATGTGATTGATAATTTAAAATTCGTAAACAACCAAAAAAACGAAACTAAAGATGCGGTCGAGACGACCGCGATCCCGCAAAAAAATAAATTATTTCACTTATTTTTCAGAAGAGTTGTCAAAATATAATCCGTATCTTCGTCGGCGGTTTGTTAGAAAGGTCTCAATTATGTCTGAATTTTCTACAGGGAATCTTTCTCGGAATTTGTCGGCAAAATAGTATAAATTGTCATCACAACTATCTAGTTCCGAATAAAAACTCCACACATTTACATCAGAATCAAATCCCTTGACAATATCTAAAAAACATCCTGCTGCAAGATCACACACTAAATTCATACCCGCAACCGCAGCTGCTGAAATATATTTTCGCACCGGTTTCAACAAACACGCCAAACCAACCGCCGACTGAGAAATATCAAATACCGTTAAACCAGCATCCGACATTTTCGATAATCCTAACACTGAAAAAAAACGTTCCGCATTATCTACCGAAAATACCAAAATATCACCTGCTGAATAATCACGCAACATTCCATTTCTACCAATAAACCTAATCCAACGAATGCCTTCAATAGTTTTCACTCTTAACGATAACTGATCTAACTGAAACAATAACTTTATATCATCTGAAATCGTTATTTCTTTGTCTTCTGTTTGAATCAATTCTATATCCGATGTCAGCTCTTGCAGAATATTCGGTAACTCTGATACGATTTTACTCGGGACAAAAAATTGTATCGGCTGCAATTTTGTAGAAGAAACTGCTGATTCTTGCCCAATCGCCATTTGACGATTTCGATAAAATCGTAATTGCTCAATAAAATTGCGGTCAAACTTTTCACGTTCTGTAATCGCAACACATTTTACATCGCTTACAACGCCGCCAATTTGATATAAACCTTCCCAAAAATCCCGCGACGGATTGATCGCCAATCCAATATCATTAAACATAACGAAATAATCATTTCCAATGTTGAATCTAGCAATTCCATCGCAACTCGTTAAATTATTGTTTAATTGCGGAAACATTAACAGCGGTCTTTTTTTATCTATTCTTGAATCCCGCATTAATTTTTTATCAACGGTCTGCAGCCATTTCTCATTGATATTATTTGCTGTCTTGTAACACTCGTTAAATCCGTCGATTTGTTGTAATTGAATCAACGTTTCTTTTGCTATTCCGCAACAGTCTTTTCTGCAAGACGCATAAATTGCATTTTCAAAAATAGAAATAAATAATTTATCATCAAACTCGCGTGCTTTTCGTAATCCGTCGTTTAACAAAGCCAAAATACCGCTGTTAAAATCGATTTTATCATCGTTGCCGGATTCAGAACCGCTTGTTGCTAAATACGTTAAAATTTCCGGCAACTTATATTGTCCGATTCGCCAATCCGAATCCGGTGTTGCTGTCGTAATACCGCAACATGATACTATCGCCGATTGATCTTTTATAACAGGTTGATTTGTTGTAACAGGTTGATTTGTTGCAACAGATTGATTTGTTGTAACAGATATAGAATCGGAATAACTCGATTGTGTTGAATTAATCAACGATTGAGATTTCTGCTCGAAACCGGATACCGCAGACACCGTATTAACATCAGGTACGGTTGCGGTTACTTCAGAATTATTAGACGAATCAATTATAACAGCCGGTTTTGATATTACATTTTCAACAGACAATTCTTGTTGCGGAATTATCGGCTTGAAATCAGCACGTAAAAGGCGCCGTTCAATATTTAACTCGCCTCGTCTTTTTTTGACTGGATTTTGTCTTAACATGATCAATCAATCAATTTGAAATTATTTTAATATCTCAGCGGAATAATTTTAAACTATTTTTATTTAAACTGCTCTCCCTTTAATTTTCGATTTGATTCGCCTGATTATTTATTTTATGTATTGGAAAGCAGATTTTTTTAACGAAATAACTTTTGCTCCGCCAAAATCATAACACGAGCTGTATATTAAAAATCATAACACGAGCTGTATATCACGAAACGTTGTATATTACGGGATGCCGTATAATTACTCATCGATTATTTTATTTATCAATTATTCATCTATTCATCATCGCTTTCTTTTTTAGAGTTGTCGTCATCGTTGTTTTTTGTTGCCGATTTGAACTCTTCTTCTTTTTGTGCGAACTCTTCAGCTTGCTGAATAATTGACGCTGCTTGTTCCATAGAGATTTCACCGATTTGCACCAAGTCGTCAGGTTCTATAATTGACAAATCGTCGAAAGACAGGAAACCTTCACCGACTAATCTATCTGCTATATCGCTTGTTATGCCGTCGATCAACATGTACCCTTCGACCGCTTTTTCAAGTAACTCTTCTAAATCTTCACGAGTCATTATTTCGATATCCCATCCGACTAATCTGCTTGCTAGTCTAACATTTTGACCTCTTCGGCCAATTGCAAGAGAACGATTATCTTGTTTTACCAACACAATTGCACGCCCAAGCATAGAACACAGAATTACTTCTTCAACTTCGGCAGGTTTGAGTGCGTCTTGAATAAATAATTGTAAATCTGTGTTCCAAGGAACGACATCAATTCGCTCATTGTTGAGTTCATCTGTGATATTTTTAATTCGATTGCCTCTCATACCAATACACGCGCCGACACAATCTATCCTTTGATCACTACTATAAACCGCGATTTTTGTACGAAATCCCGGCTCCCGCGATATTCCTTTGATTTCAATTATAGCATCTTGAATTTCAGGAATTTCTTGTTCAAATAATTTTTGTACGAAAATTGGTCTGATTCGGCTTAATATCACATTTACCCGATTACCTTTCTTGACTACATCTATTACGATAGCACGGATACGGTCGCCGATTCGAAAAGATTCACCCGGTATCCGCTCTGCACGTGAAAGAACCGCAACTACTCCCGGTAAAGAAATAATAATGTTACTGCCCTCGATTTTATCGACCGAACCGGCGACAAGCTGATTAATTTGAGAATAATTTTCGTCGAAAATTGCGTCCCGTTCAGCTTCGCGAATTTTTTGGATCATTACTTGTTTTGCGTTTTGAGCACCGATTCTTTCAGCGAGTTCGCTAGTTGCTATTGGTTCGTCGTTGCAACTGCCGGTAATTTCGCCTGTCTCCCGATTAACTTGAATTTTAACTACTGCTTCTTCTCCGTACTGACGGCGTACCGCAGCAACTATAGCTGCCTCAATTCCGACAAATACTATTTCTTTAGCGATTCTTTTATCTCGATGTATAGCATCGACAATTCTTAAAACTTCGTTGGGATTCATAATTTACTCCGGTGCAATCTTGTCAGACCGCCGAATTCTTACGGCAATCTTAAACAATAACGTAACAAATAATTTAATAAAAAAGGCATTATCCAAATTGATCTTAATGTGTACAACTTGATAATACCATTGAAACTACGATTAGAATTACAAGCAATAATTTAATAATTTAATAATTTTAAACTAATCTGCTTATACTGCTGTGTCTTTAATTTTTTTGCCAATTCAAATTAACATTCATCATTATTTATCATTATGATATGTGTATAAAAATCGGATTATTGGTTCGCCTCTTTGCAGTTGTTAGGAATTTTGCAGATTAGGCACAATTTCATAATATCCTAATTTCCTAAATTCCTAATTTCGTACAAAAAATGTTTCTCTCAATATCAATTAATGAGCGGCTTATGATACATTGCATTTGAATAAACGTCAAGGGTAGGGGAAAAAGCAAAAAACAACAACATAACTTAATACATATTTAAGTTAATAAATATACTCTTTGTACTTTAAATTTCGGTTTTATTTTTTGGGGAACGCGGGCGTCTCGACCGCAGCTTTAGTTTTGTTTTTATTAACCACAGAGAACACAGAGAACACAGAGAAATATGATTTGGATAATATATACTCATTGTACTTTAAAATTCGGTTTTATTTTTTGTAACGAAAAAGGTAACCGTTCCCGCATAAAAATAAAATCGCCCTGACAGGTCAATTTATACCTATCCAAGTCCTGCTAGTGCCGACACTTTATTAACATCAGATTGAGTATTTCTAAAAAACCCCTTCCTTGTTGTTAGTTA
>JAITKS010000077.1 GCA_031278315.1 Planctomycetaceae bacterium
AAGAATCGCAAAATATCAACTTAATCCAAAAGAAAATTTATCGTAAAAAACAATAATGTTACTAATATATCAGTGAAATTTTTTTCAGAGGTTTCAAGTTTATTTGTAATATATCAGTGGAATAAATTTTTTTCAATTTTTTGTAATATTTAAGCACGAAATACACGAGAAAAGGAGTTAACTATCAAAAAGTCCCGCTAGGGACTATTCACCAAAAAACTTTATTAACCGTATGCTTTAGCTTACGGCTCACATGTCTATAACTTATCCAAGTCCCGCAGGGACGACACTTTATTAACCGTATGTTTTAGCTTACGGCTCACACGTCTATAACTTATCCAAGTCCCGCAGGGACGACACTTTATTAACCGTATGCTTTAGCTTACGGATCACACGTCTATAACTTATCCAAGTCCCGCAGGGACGACACTTTATTGAGATATGAGAATGGGTAAAATCTGAAATAACCATCGTCCCTGCGGGACTTCTTGATAGTTAGCTTATTCCGTAACGTAGAGACACAATGCCTTGTGTTTCTACGTTACGGAATAAATAATATTTCGGTGAAATTTTTTCAAAAGGTTTCAAGTTTATTTTTTTACTAACCTTATTTTTCACCTTATTTTTCCGAACAAAACAACCTTAGTAGCCAATGAGACTCTCACACACCAACCTTATTACATTATTAACAAAAATCATTTTTAAAGAATAAGGTTTTAGTGAAAAATTCATAACCTCAAAAAAGTTGTAAAACAAAAATTCCACTGACCTATATAATCATAAATCTAAAATTACATTTCTCAGTGTTCTCAGTGTTCTCTGTGGTTAATAAAAAAATTATTTCACAGACATATTACCTACTATTCTATATGATATTTCTATACGTATTGTATTAATGAATTTTGGTGTCAGTAATTCCCTATTGTATTTTGTGAGGATTCTTTTATAATTCCCGCCCGCTTTCCAGTAAGGTAAGCAGACAAGTAAGTAAGCGGCTCGAATCGAAATCGAAATATAATGAGAGAGTAATTGAAGTAGAGTTTATAACAAATTTCGTGTTCTCTTTGTTCTATTTGAATCTATATTGTTTTCTATATTGATTGGGTTGCGGGTTTAGAATTAAAAATTCAACTGAAATATTACAAAAAAATATTACAAAAAAATTTAACTGTATAAATAATACAATACGATTATGTTAAAAATTGCTGTTATCGGCGGAGATGGAACAGGACCTGAAGTTGTTGCGGAAGCGGTTAAGGTTCTAAAGTGTATCGGTGAATTAGAAAATATTCCGATGCAATTTGATGATTTTAATATTTGCGGTGAACGTTATCTTAAAACTGGTGTAACGATCACGGAAGATGAAATTAACTCGATTAGAAAATATAGTTCGATTTTGCTTGGGGCGATTGGTCATCCTGATGTTCCGCCCGGTATTCTTGAAAAATCTTTATTACTTAGATTGAGATTCGAGTTTGATCAATATATTAATCTGCGTCCGGTGAAATTGTTACCCGGAGTTGAAACACCGCTTAAAGATAAAAAACCGGAAGATATTGATTTCGTCGTCGTGCGTGAAAATACGGAAGATTTGTACACGGGTACCGGCGGATTTTTCAAAAAAGGTACGCCGGATGAAGTCGCTACTCAAACTGCTATTTACACTCGCAAAGGTTGTGAACGATGCATAAGATGGGCATTCGGCTACACAAGAAAAAGAAATAATCCTAAAGGCAAGCAACTCACGTTAGTTGGTAAAACAAACGTGTTGACTTACGGACATGATTTATTAAAAAGAACTTTCGATGAAGTCGCGGTAGAATTTCCAGATGTTAAAACTGATTACAATAATGTTGATGCGTGTTGTATGTGGATGGTAAAGAATCCTGAATATTATGATGTAATTGTTACAACAAATATGTTCGGCGACATTATAACTGACTTGGCTGGAATTTTACAAGGCGGAATGGGGGTTGCCGCCGGAGGAAATATCAATCCGGAGCCGAACGGTTGCAGCATGTATGAACCGATGGGAGGAAGCGCACCAAAATATACCGGAAAAAATGTTATTAATCCTATTGCAGCTATAAATGCAGCGGCTATGTTACTGGAGCAAGAAGGTTTTACTGCCGCTGCGAATCGCATAAATAAAGCAATTGCGTTTGTTACTGGAAACAAAATGAAAAGTCAAGCCGCCGGAAAAATGGGATACAAAACAAACGAAATAGGAAACCTAGTCTGTGAAAACTTGTAGTAATTATACAGTGAAATTTTTGTTGACATCTTAAAACAAAAACAATAAGTAATGTAAAGACACAAAGACACAAAGACACAATACCTTGTGTCTCTATGGAGAGCCGAATATATTCAACTAAAATATTGCCGTTGATATATTACTAAAAACAGATTTAAAATTTAAAACATGAGCGTTCACAAAAATAAAAATTTACGTGAGCGGTTACAAAAATCTTGAAACAAAAAATTTATGATTCTTAACATATTGAAGTCTCGTTTTTCAACAGCGATTAGTAATTTTACGGAGGATGTATCTGTTTATCTTGATTTAATTCGTCCGTCTCACGATATACGATTCGGCGATTATCAAGCGAATATTGCGATGCCTCTTGCTAGTAAATTATCACGTAATCCGAGAGAAATTGCATCCGAAATAATTTCACAGCTTCAGGTAGATGATATTTGTAAATCAGTTGAAGTTGCCGGTGCAGGATTTATAAATCTTACATTGAGAGAATCGTTTCTAGTAGAAAAACTTCTTAATGCCGCTGCTGATTCTGAACGGATGGGAATTGAATTGGTAAGAAATCCGAAAAATTTTATCGTTGATTATTCAGGTCCCAATGTTGCCAAGCCGATGCATGTTGGTCATTTACGCTCGACGGTGTTGGGAAATGCGATTACAAATATGCTGCGCTTTCGCGGACATAACGTAATTACTGACAATCATCTTGGCGATTGGGGGACACAATTCGGAATGATAATTTTCGGTTACAGAAATTATCTCGACGTTGATTCGTACTGTCGGCAACCTGTAGAAGAGTTAAGCAGAATTTACAAACTAGTTCGTAACAAAATTGATTCAGGCGATCAGGAAATTTCAGCAAGCGTACTCGAAGAGACTGCAAAATTACACGACGCCGATCCTGATAATTTAAAAATTTGGAACGAGGTAATGCCGTTTGCAATGAATGAAATTGACTCAATTTACAAACGAATCGGAATCAAATTTGATTATACGTTAGGTGAGAGTTTTTATCATCCGTTGCTTGCTGATATTGTAAATAATTTGATTGAGCGCGGCATTGCAAAAGAGACAAATGGAGCGATTGGAATATTTTTTGAAGGTAACGATACGCCGATGTTAATCCGCAAGAAAGACGGAGCATTCTTGTACGGCACGACTGATATTGCGGCAATTTTATATCGGATTCATCAATTTAAGCCGGATATAATTTTGTATTTAACTGATTTTCGTCAATCGTTACATTTTGAGCAGCTTTTTAAGGTTTCCAAGTTGATGGGTATAAGCGGGGTTGAATTTTCGCATATAAAATTCGGTACAGTACTTGGTGAAGACGGCAAGCCGTTTAAAACTCGCAGCGGCAGTACTGTGGGACTTAATGGTTTACTAGACGAAGCTGAAAAACATGCGTTGGAAATTGTAAAATCAAATGACAGATTGGAACTTTCTGAAATCGAGATTCATGAAATTGCGAAAAAAATCGGGATAGGATGTATTATTTATGCAGATTTATCACAAAATCGGGAGAGTGATTATGTTTTCAGTTACAATAAAATGCTGGCAATGAATGGAAACACAGCTGCTTACATGCAATATGCTTACGCTAGAGTTAGAAGTATTTTTTCAAAAGGAAATATTGACGTAAATCAATTTCGAGAAAATGTAAAATCAGGTAATTTCAAGGCGGAGTTAAAATCGGATGCGGAATGTAATCTAGCAAAAGAAATTTTGAAATTTGGTGATGCAATTGATCTAGCAATCAAAGATTACAGACCGAATTTATTGACAACATATCTTTTTGAGTTAGCTAATAAGTATTCAACTTTTTTTGAGCAATGTCCAGTATTACGGGCGGAAAATGAGTTAATCAAAAATAGCCGTTTGTTATTATGTGACTTAACCGCCTCAACCTTAAACAAAGGGCTAGAACTGCTAGGAATAAAAACTGTAGAAAGAATGTAAGAAAATTTAAGATTTAAAATTTAAAATACAAAATACAAAATTTATTTTAACGGTTCAATTCTGTTTTTATTTGTATGATTGAGATGATACTGAGATAATTTTTAAAACACGAAACACACGAATATCACGAAAGACACGAAAGGTTTTTTTTATAATTTTCGTGAATTTCGTTTTTAAAAAATTCGTAATATATCTGTGTAATAATTTATTTTTTTCGGGAACGCGGTCGTCTCGACCGCATTTTTTAGTTTTGTTTTTTTGACAGGATTTTTATTTGACAGGATTTTTAAATGATAAATTAAAAGAATCAAAACTTGAAACCATCAATTAGTTGTTAGTGATTTGAACTTTAGAATCCGTGCTAATTTCCGCATGCGAACTAACCACTAACCACTAACCACTATCCTGTAATCCTGTTTATCCTGTCAAAAAAAATATTCCACTGATATATTACAAATTACCTGATTTTGCATCTTCGGAATTTCCGAAGATAGAATTTTTTTTGCAGAGATTTATTTTACCTATTTTGGTATCATCGGAATTTCCGAAGATAGAATTTTTGTAATATATCAGCGGAATTTTTTTGACAGGATTACAAGATTTACAGGATTGTGTTTAGTTCGCATTTATTTTTAAACACGAAACACACGAAAGGTTTTTTTGTATAATTTTCGTGTGCTTCATGTTTAAAAAAATAAATATGAACAAACCATTAATATTGTGTCTTTATTTCTTACCGCCCTTTCAGAGTTGGTTTGAAATCATTAAATTGTATTTTTCCTTAAAAATTAAAACATAACCGTTTACGAAATAAAAATTCCGTGAACGGTTACCTGAAATGCAACATAGATTTGATTAATTTATTATACCAGAATGTAAACGAGTATAAGTTTCTATACATGTTCTTGTTGGTAATGTATCTCCTTCAAAATAAACAACTCCCGGTAAACGAAATGCTAATGGTTTTGCAGTTCCGGCAAAATTCATATCAACCTTATTACACGTTAATAATATCTCGCCAAATTTGGCTCTTGTTGAAGAAAAAAGTTCAGGACAACTTATCTCAACCATCCAAAAATATTCAGGTAGTTTTTTGAAACGATTAAGTATATTTTCCTCAAACCAATGATTTTGTAAATCTCCAATATATTGTTTCCGACTAATAAAAATTGATCTCAACACAATTTGTTTGTTTTTTACAAAATGAACTAATCGGTCATACCAAGATATATAAAGTATTGGATTGAGATCAATAAAAGAATTAAGAATTTCTAACGCAACTAATTCTGTTTTTTCAAAACAAAGAGCATCTTTACATTGATTTAATCCCCAAAGATGTAAAAAATTGTCTTTTTCAATAAAATTTCTTGGAATACAAAGATAAGGTCCAAAATTGTCATCATGTATAATATAAGTGCTTAACCAGCATTCGCTTGAGTAGTATTCATTTAACCCAAAATAAAATTTTCCAGCATCAGAAACCCATGTATCCTCATTAAAAGTGTGTCCTATGACTGGAACAACATGTGCGCTATTTGTTGTCTTAAAAGCAAGCAAAGATGGACATCCTGATTCAATATTTCCATAGAGTGATGAATAAAAAGATATTTTTTTAGTTTTTTCTAATGAAGCCGGTGACTCTTCTTTTGAAATAATATTCTTTTTAGCCAGAATTTGAGTTATTTCATGCGTACTCAATCCTGGAGTTGGATATTGCGTAAATCCTGCAAGTTGATTGATTTCCGAATAAGAGATATCGCCTTCAGGTAAAAGCAACGACAATACAGAACGCAATGCAACATGAGCACACACAAAAGACAATCCATTTTGTTGTGCATATAAAACACCAGTTACATCAAAAATGCCGAAAGGATAAGCAACTTTATAAGTCCTTTTACAGTGAATAAAATTATTATGTAATTCGTGTCGATAAGGTTTTAGTACAGACTCATAAATGAATAAATTATGCCGTCTATTTTCAAAAAACTCTTTTCTTATTACAGCATATCCCAAAAAATTATCCAATGCGGGACGTTTGTCTTTTTCAGATGTAAAAAAAGAAACACGCCAAATTTGCGAATTAGTAAAATCGCAATTACACTGCCTTAATAAATTGTCATCTTCTTGAACTATTTCATTATTACTGTCTATACTTTCTACTAGAAACGAACAAAGGTCAAGTTTTCTAGCTAAAGAAAAAATACGTCTTACCGTATGTTCAGAATCAAAAAAACGATCAATAAAATCGAAATTAGAATAGATTGGTTTTCGCGCATCGTACCAGTCGATTATTTTACCGCAATTCTTACGAAAACCTGTAGGTGATAAGTCTTGCATGATGCTAACTCCTTTTATGAGAAACGATACTCACATTGCAATGCCTCTTTACAGGCTATTTGTTGACCTTCTATCTGAATACGATTTTGCTCTTCAACAATCTCTGAAGGAGTATAAGGTTGCATTGGTGCAAAAGATACGGTAACTATTTCTTCTTTTGCTTTAATACCTTTTTGATAAGCATCCTGTAAACCATCTGCTAACGCTTCCAAATTAGCGTACATTTTTCCTTTCATTATAATATCTCCAACGATAAAATGACCTTTGAATCCAAACACAACCAAAATCATAAAATTTTTTTCAGAGTAAACATCACCTGAAATTTTATGAATTGTATATTTTATCGTATTTGAATCAAGCTGGTATTAGAAAAAAAATAAATATGAACAAACCATTAATATTGTGTCTTTATTTCTTACCGCCCTTTTAGGGCTGGTTTGAAATCGTAATGTATCTGTGGAATTTTTATTTTTCAAATTTTTTTGGATTATGAATTTGAAAAATAAGGTTAGTTAAAAATGAATTTAAAACCTTTGAAAAAATTTCACTGATATATTATCTTTTAGAATTTTTTTTAGTTATTTATATTGTATTTTTTTCTGGGAAGGTTTCATTCCAGCTTAATCCCCATTCTTTTATTTCTTGCATGAAAGGGTCGGGGTCGAATTGCTCGACATTAAAAACTCCGCTGCCTTTCCATTGCTCCGATATTACCATTTTTGCACCAAGTGCAGCCGGAACCCCTGTTGTGTAACTTATCGCTTGCGCACCAGTTTCAATAAAACACGATTCATGGTCACACACATTATAAATATAATAATTTTTTTCGTCTCCGCCCTTTTCTCCGTTTATCCAACAACCAATACACGTTTTACCCTTGGTTCGAGACCCAAGCGACGCCGGATCAGGAAGCAATACCTTGAGAAATTGTAACGGCACAATTTTATGTCCCTCATAAATAACAGAATCAATTCTCGTCATGCCGACATTTTCAAGCACTCTCAAATGATTCAAATAAGATTCACCAAAAGTCATCCAAAACCGCATCCGCTTAATTTCAGGATAATGTTTTATCAGCGATTCCATCTCCTCATGATAAAGTAAATAAATATCTTTTTCACCAATTTCATCAGGAAAGTTGAATACCTTTTTTACTGATAACGGCTCGGTAGTATGCCAATTTCCATTTTCGTAAAAACGTCCTTTAGCAGATATTTCACGTATGTTAATTTCAGGATTGAAATTTGTCGCAAAAGGATAACCATGATCACCGGCATTACAATCTATAATGTCGAGTGTATTGATTCGGTCGAAAATATGTTTTCGTGCGTAAGCTGTGTAAACATTAGTAACTCCCGGATCAAATCCGCATCCTAATAATGCAAGAATACCATTTCGCTGAAATTTCTCGTGATAATTCCACTGCGGTTCATAACAAAATTTAGCTGTATCAGGATGTTCATAATTTGCAGTGTCAAGATAATTGACTCCTGCCGAAAGACAAGCTTCCATTATGGTTAAATCTTGATAAGGTAAGGCGACGTTAATAACTATATTCGGTTGAACATCTTTTATCAATGCTGTCAATTCAGATATTTTATCGGCATCAACCGATTCCGTACGAATCGGAATTTTATACCCTTTCGCATAAATATCATTGACAATATTGTCACATTTTGATTTTGTACGGCTTGCTAATGTAATATTTTTGAAAATATCGTGATGTTGCGCACATTTGAATACAGTTACTCTGCCGACACCGCCGGCACCAATAATTAGAACATTATTTTTTTCCATTTTGATTTTCTCCTTTGTTAATTGTTGTTAAATAAGCCCTTAAAAAGGCAATCGGCACTAGACATATTACAACACTTCTATTGTAAATGTCCTTTTGTGATATTTAAAAACAAGTCTTCGAGGTGTGCTTTGTGTTGTCTAAATTCTGCGATTTGTACTCCCTTTGAGATTAAACTTGTCAAGATAGAAGTATCGTTATCATCGTTCAAAATAACAGCGATTTCATTACCTACAATTTGAGCATTTTGCACTGCGGGTTCTTCTAAAATAATTTTCAGCAGCACTTCGAGTTCGTAATTTTTTGCGCGTATCATTGTCGTTTGACGCAGTCCGATCGATTCAATGATATTATCAATTTTACCGGCTTTTAATAATTTTCCTTTTTCGATAAACGCAACTCCGTCGCAAATTTCACCTAGCTCCGGCAAAATATGTGAGCTTATCAAAATCGCTTTACCTTGTTCTCTTAATGCTTTCAGCAATTCGCGTAATTCAATTCTTGCGTGCGGATCGAGTCCAGCCGCCGGCTCATCTAAGACTAGAACCGCAGGCTCGTGTACAATTGCTCTTGCTAGACTTACGCGTTGTTTCATGCCCTTTGAAAGCTGGGCGATTGTTTTATCTCGAAATTCATTTAAGCCTGTAAACTCTTCGATATTTTCTACAACTTTACTACGTTTAGGATCGCGTAAACCGTAAGCTCTCGCAAAAAAATCGAGATACTCGTGTACCGTTATATCTTTGTGAGCCGGCAAAGTATCGGGCATGTAACCGACTAGTTTACGTACTTTGTCCGGATACTGTACTACGCTGATACCATCTACAAAAATATCTCCAGACGTCGGTTCATCTATTGTGGCGAGGATACGCATTGTCGTTGTTTTACCTGCACCGTTGGGACCGACAAATCCAAAAATTTGACTATCCCGAAATAAAAACGAAATATCATCTACCGCTTTCGTATTCGAAAAATGACGTACTAATTGTGCAATAATAACTTCCATTGTTTTGAAGGTTAATTTGTTAAATGTGAATTTTTTTGTAACATAAATTAAAGAATTTACGATCCGAAAATTAAACTAGTTCTGTAATATTTTCTGTAATATTTTCTGTGGAATTTTTGTTTTACATTAGTTCCAGAGTAGCTGAATTTATTCTTATACGAGTTTTTTAGAATTGATCTAAATTTATTTCATTTCTTAATTTTGTAATTTTTCGATATATTTATTTTTCGATATATTCATTGTCATAATTATTATCATAATCATCGTCGGAATCATCGTCGGCTTCATAATGTTCTTCTAGTGCTTTTAATTTTAGTATTGCTTCTCTTGTTCGATCTAGAAAGTTATTTTTTGTTTCGTTTTTTTCGAGCCACATTGGTTGTCCGAAAACAATTCTTGACAACATCGGCACAGGCAGAGTTTTACCTCGCGGCAGAATACTATTCATATTGTTTAGATATACAGGAATCAATTCGAGATCAGGACGTTTTTTACAAAGATGATAAATTCCGCCTTTGAACGTTCCAAGAGTTCCCGTATCGGAGCGTCCGCCTTCGGGAAAAAGGATCAGAGAGTATTTATTTTCAATTTCGTCCAGCATTATTTTTATCGGCGTATTTCTTATATTTACATTTTCCCGCTCGATTAGAATTGCGTTGAATAATTTTTGTGCGATATATTTTCTGATTCGTCCATTTCCCCAATAATCTTTTGCGGCGACCATTCGAGTCAATTTACGAACATAACTTGGTAACGACGCCCAAATCACAACCGCATCAAGATGACTAGTATGATTTGCGAAATATACTCGTTGGCAAGAATCAGGCTGCGATTCGTGCCAAAGCACTGTTGCACCGCTTAAAATACGGGCAATGCGAATCAGTAATTCCTGATTGATTTTATCAAACAAGTTAATTTTCATATCGGTTAAGTTTTATTTATTGCTTATATTTTTTTGCGATTTTTAATCTTGCTCTTCTTGAGTAGAGTTGTTCCTCTCTTATTTTTGCGAGTTCAGGAGTATGGAAAGGTCTATCGATCGCTTTTTGTAGTTGTGATTCTGCGAATTCTATATCGAGTTCTTTAACAGGTACCGCAAACAATGACATGACAACAATATTATTGTCTAATATTTCAACAAATCCGCCTTCAAGATAGAAACAAACTGCATCCTCTGGAGATTGTAATTGATTTTGATCCGATTGATAGATACGAATATCACCTGCGCCGATTCGTGCAACTACAGGGACATGATTAGGTAAAACTCCAAATTCACCATCGTAAAGCGGTAATACGACAAATTCGGATTCCATATCCAAAACAGTTTTTTCGGGTGTTACAATAAGACATCTCATAACTAATTTAATTTTTAATTGATTGACAGACTTCTCTAAAAATAATTTTTTATCTTTTTGATTTTTGATATAAATACCAAACGAAAAAAAATTAAAAAATATGAAAAAAAATATTCAATAATTATTTTCGTTTATTTCGTATTCTCAAATTCTCAAAAAAATAATACGATACGCTGATTATTATACGATTAAATTATACGTATAAATTCATTGTGCGGCATTATTGTACAGTATTCAGTTAAAAGTGCGATATTGTACCACGAATACTTTTATCTTGTAGATAGGTGCCGAATTTTTTTTTGTAATACGTCCGTAAAAATTTTAATCAGAATTTATAATTTATGATTTGAATTGAGTTGAATTAATTTTGTGTGCGGTGAATACAAATTAATTTCGTGTGCGGTGAATAAATAACACTCTGCTATATTGAAAATACATATTCGAGATATGATAATGGTAACTTCTAAAAACTAATATTAGGAGGAACGCAGGCGTCTCGCCTGCACTGTTTTTGTACAAAAAACGCCTAAATATGCGGTCGAGACGACCGCGTTCCTTCTAACAATAAATTTTAATAT